>NZ_JBEOXU010000011.1:0-81450 GCF_040296725.1 Streptomyces sp. NPDC002044 | reverse complement strand
TGGGCCGCCCTCGGGGGATTGCCCTACAGTGTGGTCCCCCCCCGGGGGGCCCCCCGACCCGAACCCCGCGGGGGGGGCGGCGGCCCCCCCGCCCCGGCGCCGGCCGGGTCCGGCGGGCGCGGGCAGGGTTCCCGGCCCGGCGGCCTCGGCGGCGGTGCCCCGGCGTCTGCCGGAGCCGTACGGGGCGGCCGCCGCGGCGGCGGGCGGCTCCCCGGTCCCGCGGCGGCGGCCCGTGCCCGGCTCGCCGGCGGGGGCGGGGATGGACACGGCGGCGGCCGGGGCTTCGCGGCCGCGGCCCCGGCGGCGGCCCGCCGGGGCGGCCGGGGGCTCCGCTCCGGCCGGGTCCCACGGGGCGGGCGGCGGGCCCGGGGGCTCGTCCTCGTACGCCTCCGGCACGGGACCGCCACGGCGGTGACTGCCCTGCGTATCGCTCACGACGCTCGCTCCACTGGTCCGGCCCCCGCTGGTTCGGGCACGGCACCTTAGCGGAGGATCCGTCACACAACAAAGCCGTTCGATTACACAGTGTCGCGGCGGGAGGGCGTCTCGGGCGCGGCGCGGTCCGGCGAGGCGGCGCGGCGTTTCGCGACCCGGCGGGGCGGACGGGGCGGACGGGGCGTCAGTAGGCGAAGGCCCGCGCCGTGTTGGCGGCCAGGGCGGTGGCCATGGCGTCCTCGTCGAGGCCCCGGACGGCGGCCATCGCCCGTACGGTCAGCGGAATGAGATAGGGCGCGTTGGGCCGTCCGCGGTACGGCGCCGGGGTCAGGTACGGGGCGTCCGTCTCGACGAGCACCAGCTCCAGCGGGGCCACGGCGAGGGCTTCGCGCAGCGGCGCCGCGTTCTTGAAGGTGACGGTCCCGGCGAAGGACATGTAGTACCCGGCGGCCGCGCACTCGCGGGCCATCTCGGCGTCGCCCGAGTAGCAGTGGAAGACGGTCCGTTCGGGCGCGCCCTCCTCGCGCAGGACGCGCAGCACGTCGGCGTGGGCGTCCCGGTCGTGGATGACCAGGGCCTTGCCCCGCCGCTTGGCGATCTCGATGTGGGCGCGGAAGGAACGCTCCTGCGCGGCCATCCCCTCCGGGCCGGTCCGGAAGTGGTCGAGGCCGGTCTCGCCGACCGCCTTCACGTGGCCGAGCGCGGCGAGCGCCTCGATCTCGGCGAGCGCGTCGTCGAGCGCGCTCTCGCCGCCGCCGGAACGGGCGCCCTGCCGCGACCAGCCCCCTGGGTCCCCGTGGACGATCCGGGGGGCTTCGTTCGGGTGAAGGGCCACCGCCGCGTGCACGTTCGCGTACCGGGCCGCGGTCTCTGCGGCCCAGCGGGAGCCCTGCACGTCGCAGCCCACCTGGACGACCGTGGTCACGCCCACCGAGGCCGCCTTGGCCAGGCCCTCCTCGACGGTGCCGGACTGCATGTCGAGGTGGGTGTGCGAGTCGGCCACCGCCACCCGCAGCGGTTCGGGCAGCGGCGGCGGGGCGTCCTTCGAAGCGGTGCTCATACGGCCGATCCTATGACCGGCGCAAGAGCCCCATCAGCCGGGCCAGCGGTCCCCGGTGCTGCCCGGCGGCGCCGACCGCGACCGGTCCCGGGGCGTCGTGCGGCCGGGACGCCTTGCGGGGCTTCGGAGCCCTGGGTGTCCTGGGAGCCTTCGGGCCCCTCGGTACGTTCTGGCCCGCCGGGACGGGTCCGGCGATGCCGGGTGCGACGGGGTGGTGGTAGAGCTGGTCGAGCATGCCGAGCACGGAGGAGACCTGGCCCGACCGCATGATCCGTACGATGTGCCCGCCGCAGTTCAGGCAGGTCGGGCTCGACAGCGGGGACGCGACCCGCTCCCGGTTGGCCGTGTAGGTGATGAACGGACGTCCCGTGCCGTCGACGCGGTGCTCTATCTCGTAGTCCTGCTCCCAGCCGTACCCGCACCTCATGCACGCGAACGAGTACGCCTCGTGCACGGTCTGCAGGGCGGGTGCGGAAACCGTGCCGGGTACCGCGGCGGCGACGGGTACCGGGGTGTCTGCGATCTCACTCATGCCAGCTCCTCTTGTCCACTGGTGCCATTGCCAGTGGACGCCTCTTCGGGCGGGAGCGCATCAGGCTCGGTCGAGTGTTGGACGGTCCTTGGGCGACTCATGCCCAAAGGGCCCGGTGCGCGGTCTGAGCTTTGCCTTTCAGGTTAGCTCTTTACCGGATGCGGGCACCTTTCGAGCCTCATTCTTTGCCGCGACCACGGCGTCGAACACCTCGCGCTTGGGTACCCCCGCCTCGGCCGCGACGGCCGCGATGGCCTCCTTGCGCCGCTCCCCCGCCTCCTCGCGCACCCGCACCCTGCGCACCAGTTCCTCGGCGTCCACGTCGCCGGGTCCGGCCGCCGGGGCGCCCTCGACGACGACGGTGATCTCCCCGCGGACGCCCTCGGCGGCCCAGGCCGCGAGCTCGCCGAGCCCGCCGCGCTTGACCTCCTCGTACGTCTTGGTCAGCTCGCGGCACACGGCCGCCCGCCGGTCCGCGCCGAAGACCTCCGCCATGGCGGCGAGGGTGTCGTCGAGCCGGTGCGGGGCCTCGAAGTAGACGAGCGTGCGCCGCTCGCCCTCGACCTCGCGCAGCCGGCCCAGGCGCTCGCCCGCCTTGCGCGGCAGGAAGCCCTCGAAGCAGAACCGGTCCACCGGCAGCCCGGAGAGCGCGAGCGCGGTGAGCACCGCGGACGGCCCGGGCACGGCGGTGACCCTGATGTCCTTGAGCACGGCGGCGGCGACCAGCCGGTAGCCGGGGTCCGAGACGGAGGGCATGCCCGCGTCGGTCACCAGCAGCACCCGCTTGCCCGCTTCCAGTGCCTCGACCAGCTCCGGGGTACGGGCCGACTCGTTGCCCTCGAAGTACGAGAGCACGCGCCCGGTGGTGCGCACCCCGAGCCCCTGCGTCAGCCGGCGCAGCCGCCGGGTGTCCTCGGCGGCGATCACGTCCGCCCGCTCCAGCTCGGCGCCGAGACGCGGCGGGGCGTCCGCCAGGTCGCCGATCGGGGTCCCGGCGAGGACGAGGACGCCTGCCTGGCCGGCGGGCGTGTGGACGGGTTCGGTACCGCGGGGCTGGTCAGCTGTCACCGGCCCATCCTCTCAGTCCTTCCGGCCGCCCGGGCCCGCCGAAGGCCCCGCCCCGCCCCGCCGCCGGGCCGCCCACGGGGGCCCGGCCCGCCCGTCGGGCACGCGGCGACTGGGGCTCCCACAGATCGGTTCCCTACGATGACCCGGTGACCAGTACCGCGACGCCGCCGCCCAGCCCCGCGGGGGCCCCGCCCGCCCCGCCCGCGGGACGCGCAGAAGAGCCGCCCACGTGGCTGGGCCGCCTGCGCGGTTTCGGCTACGCGCCCCCGGCGGGGACGGCGCCGCGCGCCGACGTCCGCACCCGCCTGGTGCCCCCGTACGCCAAACCGTCGGCGCAGCTGTGGGCGACCTTCGGGCTGCCGCCCGAGGTGTGGGGCACCTGGCAGCGCATCGTCTCGTGGGCGGGTCCGCTGCTGGTGGCGCTGGTCGCCGGGGTGCTGCGGTTCGTGCACCTGGGCAGCCCGAAGGCGGTGATATTCGACGAGACGTACTACGCCAAGGACGCCTGGGCCACGGTCAAGCAGGGCTACGAGGCCAGCTGGCCCAAGGACATCGACAAGTCGATCCTCGCCAACCCGGACGGCGTGCCGCTGCCCGTCGATCCCGGCTACGTGGTCCACCCGCCGGTCGGCAAGTGGGTCATCGGGCTCGGCGAGTGGATGTTCGGCCTCACCCCCTTCGGCTGGCGGTTCATGACCGCCGTCCTCGGCACGCTCTCGGTGCTGATGCTGTGCCGGATCGGGCGCCGCCTCCTGCGCTCCACGTTCCTCGGCTGCCTGGCGGGCGCGCTGCTGGCGGTGGACGGCCTGCACCTGGTGATGAGCCGGACCGCGCTGCTCGACCTGGTGCTGATGTTCTTCGTGCTGGCCGCGTTCGGGGCGCTGCTCATCGACCGGGACCGGGCACGGGCCAGACTCGCCGACGCGCTGCCGGTGGACGCGGAGGGCCGAGGCCGGCCCGACATGAAGATCGCCGAGACGCTGGGGCTGGGCTGGCGCCCGTACCGCGTCCTGGCCGGCGTCTGCCTGGGCCTGGCCGCGGGCACGAAGTGGAACGGCTTCATCGCGCTGGCGTTCTTCGGCGTCCTGACCGTGTTGTGGGACGCCGCCGCGCGCCGCACCGCGGGCGCGGGCGCCCCGTACGCCTCGATGCTGCGGCGCGACGCGCTGCCCGCCTTCGTGTCGACGGTGCCGGTGGCGGTGGCGACGTACGTGGCCTCCTGGTCGGGCTGGATCTTCAGCCCGGACAACGGCAAGGGCGGCTACCTGCGCGACTGGGCCGCCAAGAACGACCAGGGCAGCTCCCTGTCGTTCCTGCCCGAGTGGGTGCGCAGCCTGTGGCACTACGAGACCGAGGTCTACAAGTTCCACGTCGGTCTGACCTCGGGACACACCTACGAGTCCAACCCGTGGAGCTGGCTGGTCCTGGGCCGGCCCGTCTCCTTCTTCTACGAGTCCCCCGAACCCGGCACCGACGGCTGCCCGGCGACGGAGGCGGGCAAGTGCGCCCGCGAGGTGCTGGCCCTGGGCACCCCGCTGCTGTGGTGGGCGGGCTGCTTCGCGCTGCTGTACGTGCTGTGGCGGTGGTTCTTCCGCCGCGACTGGCGGGCGGGCGCCATCGCGTGCGCGCTGGGCGCGGGCCTGCTGCCCTGGTTCAACTACCAGGAGCGGACCATCTTCTTCTTCTACTCGGTGGTCTTCGTCCCCTACCTGTGCCTGGCGGTGGCGATGATGATCGGCGCCCTGCTGGGCCCGGCGGGCTCGTCGGAACGCAGACGGGCCCTGGGCGCGATCGGGGCGGGCGTACTGGTCCTGCTGATCGTGTGGAACTTCATCTACTTCTGGCCCATCTACACGGGCCAGACCCTCCCGATGGACTCCTGGCGCCACCGCATGTGGCTGGACACCTGGGTCTAGCGGCCCACACGACGGGCCCGACGATCACGAGCGTCGGGCCTTGTCGGACGAGGGCCGTTCCCAGCGTTCCTCCAGGGGCACTGCGGGCGCGGCTCATCGCCTCAGCCCTCCGGGCCTCCCGCACCATATTCGTCACTAGGACGCGAATTGGCTTGAACGGGGGTGGCGTTCAGGCTGGCTCTGCGATGCTGGAGGCCGATCCAGAGGGGCCGCAGCGATGCAGTGGAAAATCCACGGGGAACGTCCGATCTACGAAAACAAGTGGGTGAACCTGTGGCTCACCGACATCGAAACGCCGGACGGCCACCGCTGGGAACACCACGTCGTCAAGCTCCGCCACCTGGCCGTGGCCGCTGTCGTCAACGACCGCCACGAGGTCCTGATGATGTGGCGCCACCGCTTCATCACGGACGCATGGGCCTGGGAACTGCCCATGGGCCTGGTGGAAGCGGACGAGACCCCCGGCGAGGCTGCCGCCCGTGAAGTCCTCGAAGAGACCGGCTGGCGTCCGGGCCCGATGCGGCCGCTGATCTACGCCGAACCGGCGAACGGCATCACGGACTCCCAGCACCACCTGTTCCGCGCGGACGGCGCCACGTACGACGGGCCGCCGACCGAGAAGAACGAATCGGACCGGGTCGAGTGGATCCCGCTGTCGAACATCCGGGGCATGATCGACCGCCGCGAGATCGTCAGCAGCGGCTCCCTGGTCGGCCTCCTCTACGTCCTGATGGACGAAGGGGTTCGCTGACCCGGCGGGGGGAAACGTCGCTCGCAGACGAGCCTCGAAGGCAGCCGCGGCCGGCAGGCGTGGAACGCCCGACCCCGCTGGTTCGCCGGGCCCTCGCGCCCCAGCGCATCCGCGATCAACGGTTCGGCGATCGCCGCCTCGCCGAGACGGCCGTGCGCGATGCCCGTGTCCACGATGAGCTTCGGCTCGTCGAAGTACGTCACCGATACCGGGTCCGGGTCGTCCGCCTTGATCCGGCCGTACTGACAGTGCGCCCCCTGTCCCGCGTACGGGCTGCCGGCCTTCGGCGCCCGCCGCCGGTCCGGCCGTCAGGCGGGCCCGAGGAGGGCTTCGATCCGGCTCGGGGTCCAGTGGCCGGCCGCGCCCGGGCAGCGGGCCAGGTAGGCGGCTACGGAGCGCTCGTCCCACGGGCCGCACTCCAGCAGGCCCGCCGCCAGGAGCCGTACGTACGGGGCGGAGGGCTCGGCCCAGTCCACGTCCCCCATGGCCCAGGGCGCCGTGAAGGTCAGCACCGGGATGCCCTCCAGCGCGCCGGGGCAGATCAGCGTCTCGTACCGGCCGGGCCCGAGTTCGTCGCGGCCCGTGCGCAGCACCGTGGTCAGGTCCAGGTCTGCGCCGGGGTCCCGGTACATCTCCTGGGCCGCGATGTCGGAGAACTGCCGCGCCGACACCAGGTGGGCCCGCGCCCGTGTCCGGCCCGGCGGCGCCGGGTCGTAGAAGGCCCGGCCGCCGGTCCACACCGCGGACTCCGTGGCGAAGTACAGCCGGCCGGGCAGCTCGACGGGGAGCGACCGCGAGGGGGCGCGCCGGTCGCGGCACCCGGGGTGGCGGTGCGCGGACCCCGGCGGGGTGCCTCCGGCGAGGTAGGAGTTCAGCCGGTCCAGGTGCATGTTCGAGCCGTACGCCGTGTACCAGACCCGCTCCGGCGGCGGCCCGTCCACCCGGGCCGCTTCCACCTCGCGCGCGACGTTCATGGGGCTCCTGGGGTTCATGGGGCTCCTGGAAGATGTTCCGTTCCGGTAACAAGGGTGAATCATCGTGTATGCACAGCGTAAGGTCTGCACCTGAGGTTCTTTGAACATGTTCAGAGAAGTGATGTGTTTCCCGGGGGAGGGACCAGTAGTGAACGGGGCAGCGAAGAGTGCCATCGTCGGCGGGGTGTTCCTGGCGATGGTGGGCGGGACGTCGTACGGGGTGTACGCGCTCGTCGGAGACGAGAACGGCGGGGGCGGCTCGTCCGGTGGCGCCCGGACCGCATCGGAGAAGGGCAGTGGCCCCGTCGGCGAGAAGGAGGCCGCCTCGACCGCGAAGGTCTTCCTCGCGGCGTGGGCGCAGGGCGACGGCCGGTCGGCCGCCGACCTGACGAACAACGCCGCGGCCGCGCAGAGCGCGTTCGGCGACTTCACGGCCAAGGCGTTCGTGTCGAAGGCCGTGATCACCCCCGGTCCGCCGACCGGGACCACGGTGCCCTTCAAGGTCGCCGCGGAGATCACGTACGAGGGTGTCACCAAGCCCCTCGTCTACGACTCCCGGCTGACCGTGGTGCGCGGCCTGACCAGCGGCAAACCACTGGTCGACTGGAAGTCCTCGATCATCCACCCGGAGCTGGGCCCGAGCGAGACGCTGCGCGCGGGCGCGCCCGCGAGCCCGCCCGTCAAGGCCGTGGACCGCAACGGCGAGGAGCTGACCGCGGAGAAGTACCCCTCGCTGCGGACGGTCCTGGCCCAGCTGCGCGAGACGTATGGCGAAAAGGGCGGCGGCAAGCCGGGCGCGGAGCTGTGGATCGAGCCCGCGTCCGGCGGCAGTGGCACCCGGCGGACCCTGCTGACGCTGGTGGAGGGCGAGCCGAGCACCCTCAAGACGTACCTGGACGCGAAGGTGCAGGCCGCGGCCGAGCGGGCGGTCGCCAAGTACCCCGAGGCGTCGGTGGTCGCCGTCAAGCCGAGCAACGGGCACATCCTGGCCGTCGCCAACCACCGCGCGGACGGCTACGACGCGGCCATGACGGGCAACCGGGCGCCGGGCTCGACGATGAAGGTCGTGACGGCGGCGATGCTGCTGGACCGCGGCCTGGTCGCGGCCGACAAGCCGGCGGAGTGCACGAAGGACGTGGTCTGGGGCGGCCGCACCTTCCACAACCTGAAGAACTTCGAACTGCCCGGCGCGACCTTCGCGAAGAGCTTCGCCCAGTCCTGCAACACCGCCTTCATCAAGCCGATCGACGACGTGCGCGACGACGCGGCACTGTCGAAGGAGGCGCGGGAGGTCTTCGGCATCGGGCTGGACTGGAAGACGGGCATCAAGTCCACCGACGGCACGGTCCCGACGGCGACGGGCGCGGAGGAGGCCGCCGCGTACATCGGCCAGGGCCGGATCACCATGAACCCCCTGAACGTGGCGTCGATCACCGCGACCGCGCGCACCGGGGTGTTCCGCCAGCCGCTGCTGGTGTCCCCGGACCTCGACGGCCGTACGGTCGCGACGGCGCAACGCCGGATGAAGCCGGGGGTGCAGCAGCAGCTGGTGTCGATGATGCGGATGACGGCGACGAGCGGTACGGGCGCCAAGGCGATGGCGCCGGTCGGCGGCGACAAGGGCGCGAAGACCGGCTCCGCGGAGGTCGACGGCGCGGGCAGCCCGGACAGCTGGTTCACCGGGTTCAGCGGCGACGTGGCCGCGGCGGCGATGGTCGAGGGCGGCGGCCACGGCGGCGACGCGGCGGGCCCGATCGTAGCCTCGGTCCTCACCTCGAACTGACCCCACCCGTGCCCCCGGCCCATCCCGGCCCCCCACGACCGCCTGAGCCGGGCCCCGCCCCGGCCCCACCACCGCCGGGGCGCGGGGCCCGGGGGCAGGGGGCAGGGCCCCCGGCAGCGGCGCCGCATTCACCCGGCCGGCCGACGCAGGGGAACGGCCGAACGGCCGGCCGCCGCCTAACGGCCCCCGGCAGAGCCCCGGCCGGAACCGGGCCCGGCTCCGGAATCGGACCCGGAATCGAACCCGCCCGCCGCAACGAGGCAGGCCCGCACCGCCCGGACCAGGGCCTGCGCCCGCGGGTCGGCGGTGACCGATGGGGCCAGGCCGTTGGTGACGTACCCGAAGCCGACGCCCGCCTCCGGGTCGGCGAAGCCCAGCGAGCCGCCCCGCCCCGGGTGCCCGAAGGACGCCGGGGACAGCAGCGGTGAGGCGGCGCCGTGCAGCATGTAGCCGGGGCCGAAGCGGGTGTTCACCACGAGCACCCGGTCCGGGCCCGCGGACAGCTCCGACCCGGCGAGGGCGGTGGTCCGCGGGGTGAACAGGCGGCGGCCGTCCTCGGTGTCGTCCAGCAGCGCGGCGTAGAACCCGGCCAGGGCCCGCGCCGTGCCGGTGCCCGCCGAGGCGGGGAGTTCGGCGGCCCGGTACTCCGGGGCGTTCTCGTCCGGCAGCGGGTCGATGGCGGCGAAGGCGCGCCGGGTCAGGGAGGCGGGGTCGGCGTACGCCTCGGACACGTTCCTGCGCGGCCGGATCCGCAGCGTGCCCGCCCGTTCCGGCGCTTTCACCGGGGCGACCCGGCCCACCCGGCCGGCCGCCGCCTCGGCGTCCGGCAGGCCGATCCAGAAGTCCAGCCCGAGCGGGCCCGTGACCTCGGCCGCCAGCCAGTGGCCGATCGAGGTCCCGGTCACCCGCAGCACCAGCTCCGACAGCAGCCAGCTGTACGTCTGCGCGTGGTAGCCGTGGTCGGTGCCGGGCTCCCAGAAGGGCCGCTGTGCGGCGACGGCGCGCGCCCCGGACGTGCCGTCGACGGCCTCGGCCGGGGTCAGGCTCCGGTCCAGCGCGGGTATCCCGGCCCGGTGCGCGAGCAGGTCCCGTACGCGGACCCGGTCCTTGCCGCCCGCCTTGAACCCGGGCCAGTACGAGCCGACCGGCGCGTCCAGGTCCAGCAGCCCCCGCTGGTGCAGCAGCAGCGGCACGGCGGCCGCGACCCCCTTCGTGGCCGACCGGACCACCTGCGCGGTCCCCGCCCCCCACGGCTCGGCGGAGCCCCCGTCGCACGTCCCGTCCGCGTCCTTCGGACCGGCCCACAGGTCGACGACCCGGCGCCCGTCCCGGTACACGGCCACGGCCGCGCCGCGGTCCCCGAGCACCTCGAAGTTGCGTACGAAGGCCTCGCGGACGGCCTCGAAACCCTCCGCCACCTCACCCTGGATGTTCACGAGCGGTCCAACACGCGGCGCCGCGCCCTTATGCCACGTGCACGGAACGCGGGTCGAAGCCGAACGGCAGCTCCAGGCGGTGGGACCGCATCAGCCGCTCGTCGCACAGCAGGTCCTGGGTGCGGCCGTCGGCCGCGATGACGCCCTCGCTGAGGATCACGGCCCGCGGGCACAGCTCCAGCGCGTACGGCAGGTCGTGGGTGACCATCAGCACCGTCACGTCCAGCGACCGCAGGACGTCGGCGAGTTCGCGCCGCGAGGCCGGGTCCAGGTTGGAGGAGGGCTCGTCCAGGACGAGGATCTCGGGCCGCATGGCCAGTACGGTCGCCACCGCGACCCGGCGGCGCTGCCCGAAGGACAGGTGGTGCGGGGGCCGGTCGGCGAAGCCGGCCATGCCGACCTGCTCCAGGGCGGCGTGGACCCGCTCCTCCAGCTCCGCGCCGCGCAGCCCGGCCGCCGCCGGGCCGAAGGCGACGTCCTCCCGGACGGTCGGCATGAACAGCTGGTCGTCGGGGTCCTGGAAGACGATCCCGACCCGGCGCCGGACCTCGGCGAAGTTCCGCTTCTCCACGGGCAGCCCGGCGACGGTGACGGAGCCTACGCCGCCGGCCAGGATCCCGTTGAGGTGCAGGACGAGGGTGGTCTTGCCGGCGCCGTTGGGGCCGAGCAGGGCGACGCGTTCGCCGCGCCCGACGGTCAGGTCCACTCCGAAAAGTGCCTGGTGGCCGTCGGGGTAGGCGTAGGCGAGGCCGGAGATCTCCAGCGAGGGTGCGGTCGTCACAGGGTCCATCCCATCAGGCAGACGGCGAGCGCGGTCACCGGGAGCGCGGCGGCGTACGCCCACTGGGTCCGCGTGGCCGTCACCTCGTCGATCACCGGCATCGAGCCGGCGTAGCCGCGGCTGACCATGGCCAGGTAGACCCGCTCGCCGCGTTCGTAGGAGCGGATGAACAGGGCGCCGGCCGTCTTGGCCAGCACGCCCCAGTGCCGGACGCCGCGGGCCTCGAAGCCGCGCGAGCGCCGCGCGACGGACATCCGGCGCAGCTCGTCGGTGACCACGTCGCCGTAGCGGATCATGAAGGAGGCGATCTGTACGAGCAGCGGCGGCAGCTTCAGCCGCTGGAGGCCGAGCAGCAGCGCCCGCAGTTCGGTGGTGGAGGCGAGGAGCACCGAGGCGGCGACGCCGAGGGTGCCTTTGGCCAGGATGTTCCAGGCGCCCCAGAGCCCGGAGACGCTGAGGGACATGCCGAGTACGTCGACCCGCTCGCCCTCCGCCACGAAGGGCATGAGGACGGCGAAGGCGACGAAGGGGACCTCTATCACCAGGCGCCGCAGCAGGAAGCCCGCGGGGATGCGGGCCACGGCGGCGGCCCCGGCGACGAGGACGGCGTACAGGCCGAAGGCCCACACCGCCTCGCGTGGTGTGGACACGACGACGAGCACGAAGGCGAAGGTCGCGGCGAGCTTGCAGTGCGGCGGCAGGCGGTGGACCGGCGAGTGCCCGTGCCGGTAGAGCGTGTGGGCGTGGCCGGCTCCCATGTCAGCCGGCCGCGGGGGGCGCCGTGGAGGCGGCGGTGAGTTCGTCGGAGCGGCGGCGGCGGGACACGGTGATGAAGATCCCGGTGCCGACGGCCACGGTCGCGCCGACGCCGATGACTCCGGCGAGGCCGCCGGACAGCCGCGGGTCCTCGACGTCCTTGACGCCGTAGTCGGCGAGCGGGGAGCCGGCGGCCGCGTGGTCCTCGGCCTTCGCGTCGATGCCCTTGTCGGCGGCGACCTTCTCCAGGCCGTCGGGGCTGGCGGAGGCGTAGAAGGAGACGAATCCGGCGAGGACGAGGGCGGTGACCAGGCCGGTGAGCCAGAACGTCCGGGTGGAGCGGTGGGCCGCCGGCGCGGGGGCCTGGGCGGCGGGGGCGTCGACGAGTTCGCCGCCGACGCGCAGCTTCAGCGGCGCGCTCAGCCCGCGCGCGGCGTGCACCAGGTCGGGGCGGACGGCGATCACGGCGCCGACGGTGGCGGCGGTGATGGCGGCCTCGCCGATGCCGATGAGGACGTGCACGCCGACCATGGCGGTGAAGACCTTGGCGAGCGGGACGTCGGTGGTGCCGCCGACGGCGTAGACGGCGGTGAAGGCGGCGGCCGCCGCCGGCACCGAGACGAGGGCGCCGGTGAAGGCGGCCGCGGTCACGGAGCGGCGGGTGGGCGGCAGCACCCTGAGCAGACCGCGGAAGATCGCGTACGCGACGACCACGGTGACGACGCCCATGACGGTGATGTTCACGCCGAGCGCGGTCAGCCCGCCGTCGGCGAAGAGGATGCCCTGCATGAGGAGCACCACGGAGACGCACAGCACGCCGGTGTAGGGGCCGACGAGTATCGCGGCGAGCGCCCCGCCGAGCAGGTGGCCGCTGGTGCCGGCCGCCACCGGGAAGTTCAGCATCTGGACGGCGAAGACGAAGGCGGCCACGAGGCCGGCGAGCGGGGCGGTCCGATCGTCGAGTTCGCGGCGCGCGCCGCGCAGGCTGACGCCCACCGCGGCGACGGCCACCACTCCGGCGGCCACCGAGACGGGTGCGTTGATGAAACCGTCGGGCACATGCATGGAATGGCTCCGCTTCCTCACACAGACTTACAAAGTCTTTAACCGTTCAAGAATAGTGCCCACTTGCGAACCGTTGGCAAGAGCGCCTCCGTCACAAAAGGAGCGGTGCGCTTTCGTCGGAATGTGCGAGGCTTGACGGACAAACGGACTCATATGTTCCGATTTCGAGGAGTCGTGTCGATGTCAGCGACCGCCGAGAATCCGCCCGCCGCCGGAGCGGCCACCGCGACCGCGGCCGCCGTCGAGGACCGCGCCAGGGCACGCGTGATCACCGACGACCCGTTCTACCGGACCGTCCCGGCCTTCCTCCGGTTCGACCCCGACGAACCCCTGGCCGTCCGGATCGTCTTCCCCGCGGACCTCTCCCCCGAAGGCACGGACAACGAGTGGGTCTTCCCCCGCGCCCTGCTGGAAGCCGGCCTGGTGACCCCGACGGGGACCGGGGACGTACGCGTCTGGCCCTGCGGCCGCGTCCAGGCGGTCGTCGAGTTCCACTCCCCCGAGGGCGTCGCCGTGGTGCAGTTCGACATCGCCGTGCTGCGCCGTTTCCTGCGCCGTACGTACGCCTCCGTCACCCGGTAGGCGCAAACGGCCCGGCCCCGTACCACCTGGTGATCAGGTGGTACGGGGCCGGGCCGTCGTGCGGGGCCCGCGCGGTCAGACGTTGACCAGCTCGCGGTCCTTGTCCGGACCCTCCGGGGAATCCGGGGTGCCGTCGAGGTGCTTGCGCAGGCTCTCGCCCTCCACGTCCACGTTCGGCAGCAGCCTGTCCAGCCACTTCGGCAGCCACCAGGCCCGGTGCCCGAGCAGCGCGAGGACGGCCGGGACGATGGCCATGCGGACCACGAAGGCGTCGAAGAAGACGGCGACGGCGAGACCGAAGCCGATCATCTTCACCATCTGCTCACTGGCCCCGATGAAGCCGGCGAACACCGCGATCATGATGACGGCGGCGGCCACGACCACCCGGGCGCTGTACTGGAAGCCGGTCACGACCGCCTGGCCGGGGCGCTCGCCGTGGACGTACGCCTCCCGCATGCGGGTGACGAGGAAGACCTCGTAGTCCATGGCCAGACCGAAGACCACGCCCACCATGAAGATCGGCATCATCGACATGATCGGTCCGGTCTGCTCCACCCCGAACAGCGAGCCGAGCCAGCCCCACTGGAAGACCGCGACGACCGCGCCGAGGGCCGCGACGACCGACAGCAGGAAGCCGAGGGCCGCCTTGAGCGGAACCAGGATCGAGCGGAACACCAGCATCAGCAGCAGGAAGGCGAGGCCGACCACGAGCGCCAGGTAGGGCAGCAGCGCGTCGTTCATCTTCTGCGAGAAGTCGATGTTCATCGCGGTCTGGCCGGTGACGAGGACCTCGTCGCCGCTGACCGCGCGGATCTCGTGGACCAGGTCCTCGGTCTGCACCGAGGACGGACGGTCCTTGGGGATGACGGTGATGACGCCCGCGTCGCCGGCCTTGTTGAGGTTCGGCGGGGTGACCGCGGCCACGCCCTGAAGCCCCTTGATCTGGTCGACGGTCTTGTCGGCGACCGCCTTGTCGCCGTCCACGACCACCATCAGCGGGCCGTTGAAGCCCGGGCCGAAGCCGTCGGACAGCAGGTCGTACGCCTGGCGCTGGCTGGTGGAGACCGGCTGGGCGCCGTCGTCCGGCAGGCCCATCTCCAGCTTGCTCGCCGGGATCGCGATGATGCCGAGGCCGATCACGCCGGCCAGCAGCACCATGACGGGGCGGCGCAGGACGAAGCGGGCCCAGCGGGTGCCGCCGTTGGCCTTGGGCTCGGCCCCGGCCGGGCGGCCCTTGCCGAACAGCCTGCTCTTCGTGCCGGCGGGGAGGACCTTCTTGCCCGCGAAGCCGAGGATGGCCGGGACCAGCGTCAGGGCGACCAGGACCGCGATGACCACGGTCCCGGCGGCCGCGAAGCCCATCTTGGTCAGCATCGGGATGTTGACGACGGCCAGGCCCACGAGGGCGATGACCACGGTCAGACCGGCGAAGACGACGGCGGAGCCGGCGGTTCCGGCGGCCCGGCCGGCGGCCTCGTCGCGGTCACGGCCCTCGGCGAGCTCCGCGCGGTAGCGGGAGACGATGAAGAGCGCGTAGTCGATGCCGACCGCGAGGCCGATCATCATCGCGAGGGTGGAGGTGGTCGAGCCGAGGTCCAGCACGTTGGCGAGCGCGGTGATGGAGGAGACGCCGATGCCCACGCCGATCAGCGCGGTCAGCAGCGGCAGACCGGCCGCGATCAGCGAGCCGAAGGTGATGACGAGGACGATCGCGGCGATGGCGATGCCGATGATCTCGCCGGAACCGGTCGCGGGGGTCTCCATCAGGGCGTCGCCGCCGATCTGGACGTTCAGCCCCGCGGCGGTGGCCTCCTTGCCGGAGTCCTTCAGCGCGTCGCGCGCCGCGTCCGTCAGCTCCATGCCGCTGACGTCGTACTTGACGCTGACGTAGGCGGTGGAACCGTCCTGGCTCACGGCCTGGGACTGGTACGGGTCGGCGACCGAGGAGATCTGCTGCGCGCCCGGGCCGGACTTCAGCTCGGAGACGATCTTCTCGACCTCGGTCTTGGTGCCGGGGTCGGTGACCTTGGCGCCCTCGGGGGCCTTGATCACGATGCGGGCGGTGGCGCCGTCGGCGGCCATGCCCGGGAAGCGCTGGTCCAGCAGGTCGAAGGCCCTCTGGGCCTCCGTGCCGGGTATGGAGAAGGAGCCGGAGGTGGGCGCTGAGGCCGATGCGGCGCCGAAGCCGGCGACGAACAGCAGCGCCACCCAGACGAGGGCGACGAGGCGGCGGCGCCGGAAGGCGCCCCGGCCGAGCCGGTAGAGGAAGGTGGCCACGTCGGTGGTTCTCCCGTTCAGGTCGTGGGATGGATCCGAGGCGGATCAGGGCGTGGTGAGCCGGCCCGACGACGAGAGCGGCGTGTCAGGAGCAGCGAAAGCGTGGTGGGGACGGGGAGGGGAGAGTCAGACGCCGAGGGCGGGGAACACCACGGCGTCGATGAAGTCACCGAGGAAGGCACGGTCGACGGGCCGGTCCTCGATCAGCGGGAGCGCGATGAACGCCCCGATGAGCATGTGGGGTACGAAATCCAGAGCGGGACAGTCCGGGCGGATCTCGCCCCGGTCGACCGCGCGCTGGAGCATGTGCTGGAGGCCGTTGATCTCGGGGTCGACCAGCAGGTCCCGCAGGGCCTGGTGGAGCTCGGGGCTCTCGTGGACGGCGTGGGCCAGACCCCGCATCAGCGCGGTGTCCTTGGCCATCTGCGCGTCGTCCGAGTGCGCCACCATGCGCGCGAAGTCCCCGCGCAGGGTGCCCGTGTCGATTTCGCGCAGCGAGACGGGCTGCGTGCACCGCAGGGCTTTGGCGACCAGTTCCGGCTTGCTCCCCCACTGGCGGTAGAGGGTGGCCTTGCTGGACTTCGTCCGGGCGGCGACCGCGTCCATGGTCAGCGCCTCGTAGCCGACGTCACGCAGGAGGTCGAGGACCGCCTCGTGCAGTTCGGCCTGCCGCTCGGGGGTGATCCGGCTGCGCCGAGCCGTCATCGCCTCGGTCATGTCCGCATCCTCCGTCCGAACGAAACTGTTCCGTACGCTTAAGACCATACCCCCACCCCTAGCGAAACGAAACCGTACCGTTTCGCTTCGGGCCGTGTCGTGGATCACCTGTACGAGTTGCCAGGCCCTCCTGCCGCGGAAAGCATTGGGGGGTGAGTCACGACGTCGCGTACCTCCGCTTCCCGCACCTGCACGACGACCTGCTGTGTTTCGCCACCGAGGACGACCTGTGGATCGCCCCCCTGGTCCCCGACGGACAGACCCCCGGCCGGGCCTGGCGGGTCACCGTCGACCGGACCCGGGTCAGCCACCCCCGCTTCTCCCCCGACGGCCGGCACATCGCCTTCACCACCTGGCGCAGCCTCGACCCCGAGATCCACCTCGTCCCCGTCGACGGCGGCCCGGCCCGGCAGCTCAGCTACTGGGGCGCCACCGACACCCGCGTCTGCGGCTGGACCCCGCCCGACGAGGAGGGCCGCAGCGACATCCTCGCCGTCTCCTCGCACGGCCAGCCCTTCTCCTACTTCGCCTGGGCCTACAGCCTCCCCACCGACGGCAGCCCCGGCGGCCGCCTGCCCTGGGGGCCGGTCTCCGACCTCCAGGTGCGGGACGGAGAGGACGGCGAGCGGCGCACCCTGCTGCTCACCGGCAAGCCCCCGCACGAGCCGGCCGCCTGGAAGCGCTACCGCGGCGGCGCCACGGGCCGGCTCTGGCTGCACGGCACACGGCTCCTGGAGGACATCGAGGGCCACCTGGACTCGCCGATGTTCGTGGACGGCCGGATCGCCTTCCTCTCCGACCACGAGGGCGTCGGCAACCTGTACTCCTGCCTGCCCGACGGCACCGGACTGCGCCGCCACACCGACCACCGGGAGTTCTACGCCCGGCACGCCTCCAGCGACGGCTCCCGGATCGTCTACCAGTGCGCGGGGGACCTCTGGCTGGTGGAGTCGCTGGCCCCCGACGCGGTCCCGCGCAAGCTCCGGGTCCGGCTGGGGGGTCCGCGCGCGGGCCGGCGCAGCTACCAGGTGCCGGCCGCCAGCCACGTCGACTCCCTCTCGGTGGACGCCACCGGCCGGGCCAGCGCGGTCGTGGTGCGCGGCAGCCTGTACTGGCTGACCCATCGCGACGGGCCCGCCCGGACCATCGCCGACACCCCCGGCGTGCGGGTGCGGCTGCCGGAGATGCTCGGCAGCGGCGGGCAGGTCGCGTACGTCACCGACGCCGAAGGGGAGGACGCGGTCGAGATCGCGTACCTGCCGCGGGCCTCCGGGGAGCGGGAGCCGCGCCGGCTGGCCTCGGGCGAGCTGGGGCGCGTACTGGAGCTGCTGTCCGACCCGGACGGGGAGCGCCTCGCCATCGCCTCCCACGACGGGCGGCTGCTCCTCATCGACGCGACGGAGGAGTCCAACGGCGAGGTCACCGAGCTGGTCCGGTCCGACAACGGACCCGTCACCGACCTGGCGTTCTCCCCCGACGGGTGCTGGCTGACCTGGTCGCACCCGGGCATCGGCCGCTCGCTGCGGCAGATCAGGATGGCCCGGATCTCCGGTCCCGGCGCCCACACGGTCATCGACGTCACCAACGGCCGCTTCGAGGACGAGAGTCCGGTCTTCACCCGGGACGGCCGCTACCTCGCCTTCCTGTCGTGGCGGGGCTTCGACCCGGTGTACGACGTGCACACCGGGGACCTGTCCTTCCCGCTGGGCTGCCGCCCCTATCTGGTGCCGCTGTCCTCGGCGACCCCCTCGCCGTTCGCGTTCTCGCCCGACGGGCGCCCCGCGGCCGGCGGGCTCGACCCGGCCGAGGGGGACTCGGAGGCGGCCGACGGCGCGGTGACCGTGGAGGTGGAGGGGCTGGAAAGCCGGGTGACGCCGTTCCCGGTGTCGGCGTCGAAGTACTCGGCGCTGTACCCGGTCAGCGGCGGCGGGCTGGTGTGGCTGCGCTGGCCCATCTCCGGCGCGCTCGGCGAGACCTTCGCCAACCCGGCGGACACCAGCGGCAAGCCGACGCTGGAGCACTTCGACATGACCAAGGCCCGCAAGACCGAACTGGCCGCCGGGCTGGACTGGTTCGCGGTCAGCGGGGACGGCACCCGGCTCGTGGTCAACGACGACGGCGACCTGCGGGCGGTCCCGGCGACCGAGTCGGGCGACAGCGACTCGACCGTCTACCTGGACCTGCGGCGCATCCTGCACGAGGTCGACCCGGCGGCCGAGTGGCGCCAGGCGTTCGAGGAGGCCGGGCGGATCATCCGCGCCTACTTCTGGGAGCCGGGCATGTGCGGGATCGACTGGGACGGGGTGCTGCGCCAGTACCGCTCCCTGGTCGAACGGGTCGCCTCGCCCGACGAGTTCGCCGACCTGATGCGCGAGGTCCTCGGGGAGCTGGGCACCTCGCACGCGTACGTCTCCCCCGCCCGCCGCAACGAGGGCCCCCCGCACTACCAGCGGGCGATCGGGCTGCTCGGCGCCAACCTGGTCCCCCGGGACGGCGCGTGGGTGGTCAGCCGCATCCTGCCCGGCGAGTCCTCCGACTCCAAGGCCCGCTCCCCGCTGGCCGGTACCGGCATCCGGGAGGGCGCCGAGCTGACCCACGTGGACGGCCGCCCGGTCGACCCGGTGGCCGGCCCGTACCCGCTGCTCGGGGCGGCCGGCGGCACCACCGTGGAGCTGACCTTCCGGCCCGCGGAGGGCTCCGGCCGGGCCCGCCGGGTGGCGGTCGTCCCGCTGGTCGACGAGCGGCCGCTGCGCTACCAGGACTGGGTGTCCAAGCGGCGCGCGGTGGTCCGGGAGCTCAGCGGCGGCCGCTGCGGCTACCTCCACATCCCGGACATGGGCGGCTCGGGCTGGGCCCAGTTCAACCGCGACCTGCGGATGGAGATGTCCCGCCCGGCGCTGATCGTGGACGTGCGCGGCAACGCGGGCGGGCACATCAGCGAACTGGTGGTGGAGAAGCTGACCCGCTCGATCCTCGGCTGGGACCTCCCGCGGGGCGCCCAGCCGGTGTCGTACGCCTCCAACGCGCCCCGCGGTCCGATCGTGGCGCTGGCCGACGAGGCGACCGCCTCGGACGGCGACATGATCACCGCGGCCGTCAAGCTGCTGGGGCTCGGCCCCGTGGTCGGCCAGCGGACCTGGGGCGGTGTGGTCGGGATGACCGGCCGGCACACCCTCGGCGACGGGACGGTGATCACGGTGCCGATGAACGCGGCGTGGTTCCCGGAGTACGGCTGGTCGGTGGAGAACCACGGCGTGGAGCCGGACCTCGCAGTCCTGCGGACCCCTCTGGACTGGGCGGAGGGCCGCCACGCGCAGCTCGACGACGCGGTGCACCTGGCGCTGGAGCTGCTGGAGCAGGACCCGGCGGCGGTGCCGCCCGGCTACACGGACGTGCCGGACCTGCGCCGCCCGGAGCTGCCGCCGAGGCCGTAGGGGCGGGAGGGGTACGCAGGCGGGAGGGGTACGCGCGAGGGGCGCGGCCCGCGGGCCGCGCCCCTCGCCGTCGGCCGGTCCGGCCGCGTGCGGCTACGCGCCGACGCCGTCGTCGACGACCTCGGCGGGGCGGCGCCGCTCCGCCCGGTCGGTCGTGCCCGGGGCGTCCGGCGCGCGCTGCGCCGAACCCTCCGGGGACGCGTCGCGGATCCGGCCGGCTTCGGCGCCGGCGCGCTCCGCCAGTTGCTTCGCCTTCTCGTGGAACTGGTCTCTCAGGCCCATGGCGTTCCTCCAGCGTGGTGTCGGGGGGCTCGGGTGCGACCAGCCTGGCACGACCGGACGAACCTCGCACATCCGACAGTTCGCCTTCAGGGGCGTACGGCCCGCTCCTGCTCGTCCGCGGCCCCGCCGGCCCCGACGAGCCCCTTCGAGACGGAGGCCAGCCGCGGCTCGAACCGCTTCATCTCGCGCTGCCCGACGGCCGCGATGATCGCCGGCAGGTAGCCGCGCACGCCCTGCATCCCGCGCAGCCACCACTGCGCGTACACGTGCGCCGAGCGCCGCTCGATGCCCGCCACGATCCGGTCGACGGCCGGCCCCAGCGGGTACGTGCGGTTCGACGGCCAGGGCAGCCGCTGGCGCAGCTCCCGCATCACGTCGTCCTGGTCGGCGCCGCGCACCATGTCGGTGTCGGTCCACGACAGGTAGCCGACGCCGACCTTGACACCCTTGTAGCCGACTTCGGCGCGCAGGCAGTGGGCGAACGCCTCGACGCCCGACTTGGAGGCGCAGTACGCCGTCATCATCGGCGCCGGGGTGATCGCGGCGAGCGAGGCGATCTGGAGGAAGTAGCCGCGGCTCTCCGTCAGGACCGGCAGGAAGGCCCGGCCGGTGACGGCCCCGCCGATCAGGTTGACCTCGATCACCCGGCGCCAGGCGTCCGGGTCGGAGTCGGCGAACGGGCCGCCGGAGGCCACGCCCGCGTTCGCGACGACGATGTCGACCTTGCCGAAGCGCTCCTTGACCTCCTGCGCGACGCGGGCCATGGCCTCGTGGTCGGTGACGTCGGCGTACCAGTGGGCGCTCTCGGTGTGCAGCCGTTCGGAGACCTCCTTGAGGGCCTCCGGCTCCAGTCCCACGAGCGCGATCTTCGCGCCCCGCGCCGAGAGCTTGCGGGCGAGCAGTTCGCCCACCCCGCGGGCGGCGCCGGTGACGACGGCGACCTGGCCTTCCAGACTCCTGCGGCTCACGGCGTCTTCTCCTTCTCTTCGGTGGGGAGGTACAGGGCGGCCAGTTCGCGCACGGCGCGGGTGACGGCTTCGGGGGCCTCGATCGGGGTCATGTGTCCGACCCCGGTGAGCTCGGTCAGCCCCACGCAGTTCGGCAGCGCGGCGGCGAGCCCCCGGGCGTGCACCACGGGGGTGAGCCGGTCGCTCGTACCGGCGATGACGGCGGTGGGCACGGTGAGCCGGGCGAGATCCCGGTCGAGGTCCAGCCCGGCCAGCACCTGGGACCAGTCCCGGCGGACCCCCGCGGGGCAGGCGTGCACGATGCGGGCGCAGGCTTCGACGGCGTCGGGCGCGGAGCCGGGGGCCATGGTGGCGTACTTGAGGACCGCGCGGGCGACCGGCGTGACGGGCCCGAGCGGGGCGCGGGAGCCCAGGACCGCGCCGGTGATGCGGGTCCGCGCGCGCCCCGGGCGCAGCGGCAGGACCCGCGACTCGGCGACCAGCCGCCCGCTGCCGGTGCTGCACAGCAGGGCGGCCGCGGTGTGCTCGGTGAACTCGGGCCGCCGGGCGGCCGCCATGACGGTCATCCCGCCCATGGAGTGCCCGGCGACGACGGCCCGCTCACCGGCGGCCAGGGTGGCCTTCAGCACGGCCACCAGGTCGTCGGCGAGGGCGGTGGTGGTGCACGCGCGGGAGGCGGGACTGCGCCCGTGGCCGCGCTGGTCGTAGGCGATGACCCGGTGGTCCGTGGCCAGCTCGCGGATCTGCGCGGCCCAGAAGGCCGTGGAGCAGGTCCAGCCGTGCGCCAGCACCACGGCCGGCGCCCCCTCCTCCCCGTGCACCTCGACGTGGAGCCGGGCCCCGTCGGCGGAAACGGCCTCCAGCTCCCGCCGCGCGGCGGGCGGGGCGTAGCGCCCGGTCGTGACGTGCGCCGTGCGGCTCACGCGGCGCCCTCCTCGGCGGCGGGGGTCCCGGCGGCGGCGGGGGTCCCGCCCACGGGCACCGGTATCCGCTCCTGTCCCCGGTCACGGTCCCGGTCCCGGGCGCGGACGACCTCGTACTCGCCGAGGTCCACGGTCCGCGTCTCCTTGCGGAACTCCCCGGTCGTGCCCGGCCAGACGGTGGTGTTGCGGCCCTGGGCGTCCAGGTACCAGCTGGTGCAGCCGCCGGTGTTCCAGACCGTCCGCTCCATCCGCGCCTGGACGTGCCGGTTCCACGTGTTCACCGCGGAGGGCCGGGCCGCCAGCGCGACCTTCCCGCCCGAGCCGCCGCCGAGGAGGGCGAGCTGGCGCAGATAGTCCGCCATGTAGTTCAGCTGGGACTCGATCATCAGGATCATCGAGCTGTTCCCCAGCCCGGTGTTCGGACCGATGATCGTCATCCAGTTGGGGAAGCCCGCCGCCGTCGCGCCGCGCAGCGACTGCATCCCGTCCTTCCACTCGTCCGCGAGGGTCTTGCCCTCCGCGCCGACCACCCGGTCGGCGATCGGCATGTCCGTGACGTGGAAGCCGGTGCCGAAGACGATCGCGTCGACCTCGGTCTCGGTCCCGTCGGCGGCGACCAGCACCGAGCCGCGGATCTCCTTGAGTCCGGAGGCGACGAGGTCCACGTTGGGCCGGGCCAGCGCCGGGTAGTACTCGCTGGACAGCAGGATCCGCTTGCAGCCGATCCGGTACGAGGGCGTCAGCTTGGCCCGCAGCGCCGGGTCCTTGATGGAGCGGGCCATGTTGGCCTTGGCGAGCGCCTCGACGAGCCCGAGCTGGTTCGGCCGCTTGGTGAAGGCGCTGACCTGGAGCTCCCGGATCCCCCACAGCAGCCCGCGTCGCGCCGCGCGGGTGAAGGGCAGCTGGCGGTGGAGCCAGCGCTCGGCGGTGGATATCGCCCGGTCGGTGCGCGGCATCACCCACGGCGGGGTCCGCTGGAAGAGCGTGAGCCGCTCCACGTCGGGGGCGATGGCGGGCACGATCTGGATGGCGGAGGCGCCGGTGCCGATCATGGCGACGCGCTGACCGGCGAGGTCGTGGTCGTGGTCCCAGCGGGCCGAGTGGAAGACCTTTCCGGGGAACTCCGCGAGCCCGGGTATCTCCGGCATCTTCGGGTCGGACAGCGGTCCGGTGGCCGACACGACCACGTCGGCGGTCAGCTCCCCGGCGGCGGTCTCGATCTCCCAGTGCAGTTCCTCGGCGTCCCAGCGCATCATCCGTACCTCGGAGTCGAGGCGGATGTGCCGGCGCAGCCCGAAGGTGTCGGCGACGTGCTCCAGGTACTCCCGGATGGCGGGCTGCCCGGAGAAGGTCCGCGGCCAGTCCGGGTTGGGCGCGAAGGAGAAGGAGTACAGGTGCGACGGGACGTCGCACGCGCACCCCGGATAGCTGTTGTCGCGCCACGTCCCGCCGACCGACCCCGCCCGTTCCAGGACGACGAAGTCCGTGATCCCCTCGCGCCGCAGCCGTACGGCGGCCCCGAGACCGCCGAAACCCGATCCGATCACCGCCACCCGTACGTGCTCACGCCGCCCCTGCTCGCGCTCGCCCATGCCCGCCGCCTCCGCTTCATCCGCAGTGCCTTGCCAGACCATCGCAACACTGCCAGCAATCACTGGCACAATCGGGAGAGTAGAGCGGCTCCGTACTCATGGGTAGGGGTCGCGCCCGGAAAGTTACCGCCGGTACGCCATAGGCTGCGCCTGTGGCGAAGGACGAGACGGAAGCGAAGACAGTGCGCGAGTACCGTACGGAGGAACTGGCCGAGGCGGCCGGCATCCCCGTCCGCACCCTGCGCTTCTACCGCGAGCGCAAACTGCTCCCGCCGCCCCGCCGCGAGGGCCGCATCGCCTGGTACGACGAACACCACCTGGCCCGGCTGCGCACCGTGGCCGCCCTGCTGGAGCGCGGCCACACCCTCGGCGGGATCGCCGAGCTGACCGCCGCCTTCGAGAGCGGCCGCGACGTGGGCCAGCTGGGTGAGCTGCTCGGCATCGGCTGGTCCGAGGAGACCCCCGTCCGCCTGACCCCCGAGGCCCTCGCCGACTACTTCGAGGGCGAGGTCACCCCGGAGAACCTGGCGGCCTCGCTCGACCTCGGCTACCTCGCGACCGACGGCGAGGAGATCGTGCACGTCAGCCGGCGGCTGCTGGACGTCTCCTCGGCCCTGGTGCGCGAGGGGATCCCGCTCTCCGCGGTCCTGGAGACCGGCCGCCGGGTCCGCGAGCACGCGGACGCGCTGGCCGCCCTGTTCACCGAGCTGATTTCGGCCCACACCTCGCAGGATGCGCTCCCGCGCCTGCGCCCGCTGGCGAAGAGCGTGGTGGAGGCGGAGCTGACGATGGCCATGGACCGCCTCCTGGCCGCGTCACCGCCGCCCCCCGCGCCCTCCCCAGGCCCGGATCAGACCCCGAGCTGATAGACCACGGTCACCGGCGCGTGGTCGGACCAGCGCTCCGGGTGCGTCTCGGCCCGCTCGACGAAGCCCTTCACGGCCTTCGCGGCCAGCCCCTCGGTCGCGACCTGGAGGTCGATGCGCCAGCCGGCGTCGTTGTCGAAGGCACGGCCCCGGTAGGACCACCAGGAGTACGGCCCCTCGGTGTCGGGGTGCAGCCCGCGCACGACGTCGACGTAGCCGGCCTCCCCGTAGACCTTCCCGAGCCACTCCCGCTCCTCGGGGAGGAAGCCGGCGTTCTTGCGGTTGGTCTTCCAGTTCTTGAGGTCGGCTTCCCGGTGGCAGATGTTCCAGTCGCCGCAGACGACGACCTCGCGCCCGTCGGCGGCGGCCCGCGCCTTCAGTTCCCGGAGGTAGCCGAGGAACTCCTCCATGAACCGGTACTTCTCGTCCTGCTTCCCGGTCCCCGCCTCGCCCGAGGGCAGGTAGAGGCTGGCGACGGTCACCCCGGGGAAGTCCGCCTCGACGTACCGGCCGGAGGCGTCGAACTCGTCGCTGCCGAAGCCGATCCGCACCCGCTCCGGCTCGCGCCGGCTGTAGAGCGCGACCCCGGCCCGGCCCTTGACCGCGGCGGGCGCGAAGACGGTGTGCCAGCCCTCGGGCTCCCTGGCCTCGGCGGGAATCTGCCCCTCCTCGGCCCGCACCTCCTGGAGGCAGACGACGTCGGCGTCGGACCCGGCGAGCCACTCCACGAAGCCCTTCTTCGCGGCGGCGCGGATCCCATTCACATTCACGGAGGTCACAGTGAGCATCCCTGCACGATAGCGGGAGGCTTCCGTACGATATTCGAATGTCTCACGGGATGATCCAGCTCCGCGCCGTACCCTACGACCACTCTGACGCGGTCAAACTCAACGACCAGGTCCAGCTCGAGTATCAGGAGCGGTACCAGGGTGAGGGCGACGTCACGTACCTCGACCCGGCGATGTTCGCCCCGCCCCGGGGCCTCTACCTCATCGCCTACGACCTCCAGGACGCTCCCGTCGCGAGCGGCGGCTGGCGCCGCCAGGACGAGAACGACGAGGGGTACGCGGACGGCGACGCCGAACTCAAGCGGATGTACGTCGTCCCCGAGGCCCGCGGCCTGGGCCTCGCCCGGCGCATCCTGGCCGTGCTGGAGGACGACGCCCGCGCGGCGGGCCGTACCCGGATGGTCCTGGAAACGGGCGACCAGCAGCCGGAGGCGATAGCCCTGTACCTCTCCTCGGGCTACGCCCCGGCCGCCAAGTTCGGCCACTACCGCTTCCACGACTCCAGCCGCTGCATGGCCAAGGCGCTCCACACCCCCTCCTGACCCGGCCCGGGCCACGGCCCCGGCCCCGGCCCCGGAAACGACGGAGCCGCGGACGGCGCCGGCCTGAGGCCGGGCCGTACCGCGGCTCAGGTCTCAGCCGAGGTAGCCGAAGAGGTCGACGATCACGTGGGCGGAGCCCCAGCCGATGTTGGCGAACTCCACCTTGCCGTCGGCGCCCACCGGCACCGTCACCAGGTTGGCCACGGTGGCGCCGGCCGTCCAGTTGAGGTTGGACGAGTCGGGGCGGGTCGTGCCCGAGGGCCAGGCGGTCAGGTGACCGTCGGACTTCGGGTCGGTGACCGTCACGTTCAGCACGACCGCCTTGGCGCGGGCCGGCGCACCACTGCCGGAGAGGTCGAGCACGGTGCTCCCCCGCGCGGCCACCGGGCTGGTGGTGCGGGTGTCGAACATGCGCTGGGGACCGGCGGTGCGGAAGGTGGCGCCGGCCGGGTCGTCGGAGTAGTAGCCGAAGACGTCGGCGATCAGGTGGGCGGAGCCCCCGCTCGCGTTGTAGAGCTTCACCTTGCCGTCCGCGCCGACCGGGACCACCACGTGGTTGGGCACGGTCTGGCCGGCCGTCCAGTTGAGGCTGGAGGAGGTCGGCCGGGTGGTGCCCGACGGCCACACCGTCAGGTGCCCGGCGTCCTTGGCGTCCGTCAGCGTGAGGTTCAGCACGACGGCCTTGACCCCGCTCTGCGGGACACCGCCGCGGCCCGCCACGGTCAGCGACACCTCGCCGCGGGCCGGCACCGGGTCGGTGCCCGGCCTGCCGACGGCCGCCCGCGAGTCCAGCAGCCGCGCCGGTCCCGCCGAGGCGAAGGTGCTGCCGGCGGCGTCCGCCGAGTAGTAGCCGAAGACGTCGGCGATCACGTGCGCCGAGCCCGGGCTGGCGATGCGCAGGTTCACCTTGCCGTCCGCGCCCACCGGGACCACGACCTGGTTCGGCACGGTCCGCCCGGCCGTCCAGTTGAGGTTGGAGGAGCCGGGCCGGGTGGTGCCCGACGGCCAGGCGGTCAGGTGACCGTCGGCCTTCGGGTCGGTCACCGTCACGTTCAGCACGACGGCCTTCACCCCGGACTGGGGCACTCCCGCGCGGCCCGCGACCTGGAGCGACACCTCGCCGCCTCCCGCCACCGGCTGGGTTCCGGGACGGCCGAGGGCCTCCCGGGTGTCCAGCAGCCGTGCCGGGGAGAGCGCGGTGAAGCGGTCGCCCGCCGGGACGGCCGGAACGGCCGGGATGCCGTTGTTGGCGACGTGGACGCGCCTCCCGTCGGCATCGGTCCAGACGATGTTCGCGCCGGTGCGGTCGACGGACCAGGACCGGTGCGGCTGGCGCAGCGACTTCCACTCGTCGCCCTGGGCGAGCGTGCGCACCTGCACGGTGTTCTCGCCGCCGGAGGTCTTGATGCCCTCGTGGAAGTCGAGCAGCAGCAGCCGGCCGGTGGCCATGTCCTGGCGCACCAGGTAGCCGTCGCCGAGCAGCGACTCGCGGCCCCAGTTCACCTGGGACCAGCCGACGGTCTGCGCCGGCACCGAGAGGGTCTGGCGGGTCACCGTGTCGTACACGCCGCTGGTGCGCACGGTGCCGTGGTCGTCCTGGCAGTTCCAGGCGACGTAACGCCCGACGGCCTCGAGCAGTGTGGCCGGGCACGGCGTGGTGAAGCTGCCGCGGGCCTGCCCGCCCCGCACGTCGGTGGCGGAGACGGTGGTGCTGCCCTCCTTGGAGGTCCAGAGCGTGTCGCCCTGCAACGCGACGCCGGTCGCCTGCGTCGTGAACACCCGGGTGCTGGTGTCGAGGTCGTTGACGATCACCTGGTGGTTGGCGGTCCAGTTGCCGTACGCGGTCTGGGCGAGCGCCATGTAACGGCCCGAGACGTCAGCGGTCTGCATGCCGCTCTCGCCGTTCATGGGGATCGTGCCGGCCCACTCCTTGTTCCCCGCCTCGCGGACGACGACGTACCGGTCCCGCTCGACCGGCTCGTGCTCCAGGTAGCGGCCGTCTCCGGTGGACCGCAGGCCGACGCAGCCCGCGTTGAAGCTGAAGCAGTCGCTGATGCGGTGCTGGCCGTCGAGGTACTCGGCGGTCTTGACCGGGGTCGCGTCGTTCGAGACGCGGTAGCTGCGGTAGGCGCCCGTGATGTCGCCCGGCTGGAACTGGACGGTGTCCGAGGCGGCGGTGACCACGCCGCCGCCGATCGTCAGCCCGAAGACGGTGGCGGGCGCGTGGGGCACGTCGACCAGCTTGACGGCCTGTGGCTTGGCGGCGCCGGCCGCGGTGATCCGGTGGACGGCGGTCTGCGGCTGGGCGCCGTGCTCGGGGGCCTTCGCACTGCCGATCGCGATGAGCGAGCCGTCCGGCGCGGGCAGCAACTGGGAGTCGGCGAACTCCAGCAGGAACTCGACGCCCCCGGAGGTCGAGCCGACCTCCGCCAGGTGCAGCGGACGGCCGCGGTTGTCGCCCGAGGTCCCCGCGACGGACTGGGTGCCGAGCAGCCAGCCGCCGAGCAGCCGCAGTTCGCCGTCGACCGGGTTGAAGTAGGTGGAACTGACGACGGTCTGCGGCTGCGCCCGGTCCAGCACCTCGACCGTGTTCTGCTGGTCGGTGCGCAGCACCTTGCCCTTGGCCAGCCGGAATCCGTACGTGAAGTCGTACGGGCCCTCGTCCGGCAGCGCGGTGGTCTGCCCCGTCGCGACGTCCACGAGGACGGAGTGCGTGAGGTCGTCCAGGCGGTGACGCAGGATCAGCGCGTTCTGGTCGCCGTCGTGCACCGAGGTCGCGAGCACCGCGCCGGCGGGCAGCGCCACCTTGGTGCGGACGGTGGAGCCCGCGTCCAGCCGGTTCAGGAACCAGCCGGTGACGGCGGAGTCGCCGCCCTCGAAGGTCAGTACGGTGCGCCCGTACGTCCCGTAGTAGGTCTGCCCGGCGGGAATCGTGACCGTGCCCAGCACGACGGGCCGACCGGTCGTCAGGTCGTACAGGTCGACCTTGGCGGGTGCCTTCGCCTTGGCCGCCGTGTGGACCGCCACCGTGTCGGAGGAGGTTCCGTAGCGGGGGTCGGGGGCTCCGTTGTGGCCGCGCGAGGGCTGGCCGGCGTCCAGGTCCGCACTGAGCGGGGCGGGCAGGCGCAGCCCCGTGTCGGTGGTGGCGCCGGTGTCGTACAGGGTCCACAGCAAGCGGTCGCTGCCCTCGCGGGCGTGCAGGAGGCCGGTGGCGCCGGCCACGAACAGCCGGTCCCGGGCCGGGAGGCCGCGCGGGGCCGCGGGAAGCACCAGTTCGCCGGCTGCGGCGCCCGCGGCCGGGACGGCGACCGCCTCGGGCAGGGCCACGGTCAGTGACGTGGCGCCGGTGACCAGGGCCAGCGTGACGGCTCCCAGTCCTCGGCGGAGCCTCGACGATCGTCGTACGGTCGGATCCACAACCACCCTCTCTTGGGCGAGCACAGGAGAGGGGGATTGGCGCGGAGCGAACGACGTCCGGCCGCTCTCGCGGGCCGGGCGGATCTGACTCTTCGCGACCGGTCCCCCTCCGATCGTGTCGGATCATAACAACGGCGATCTTCCGTTCGCACAGGAGTTCTTGGCGCACCGCCGGGAGGAACGCCCCCGGAAACGCCGAGATCCCGCCCGGTCTTTCGACCGGACGGGATCTCATGACGTTCCCGAGAGCTACTCGCGAACTGTCGTTTGTGGACCTGTGGGGATTTGAACCCCAGACCCCCTCGATGCGAACGAGGTGCGCTACCAGACTGCGCCACAGGCCCTTGCGACGTGTGAAACATTAGCATCCCCTCGCGGGTGCTCCAAAACCGGATTCCGGGAGCTCCGCGCAGGTCCGCTCACTCGTTGGCGGCTCGCGGACGCTCGTCGCTCTCGTACTGGTCGAACAGCGGAGTACGGCCCCGCTCGCGCCCCCGGGGGCGCGGCGCGGTCTGCGGCTTGGGCTCCTGCGCGGGCGCGGGAACCGCGGGCTGGGCGCGCAGCCGCGGCTCCGTCGGCTCGGCGGTGCTGGAGCGGGTCGAGCTCCAGGCGTCCGGGGCGGCGGGTCCGGTGGCGCGCGGGGCGACCGGCGCCGTCACGTACGTGGGCAGCGGGACCGGGACCGGCTCCCAGCTGTCACCGCGGGCGGGGCCGCGCTCGCGCTCGCGCTGCTGGTCCACCCACTCGGCGTGGTCGGTCTGCTCCACGAGCGCCCTGCGGCCGGCTTCCTGCGGGGAGACCGGTGGCGCGGGGTCCGGATCGGCGCCCGCGGCGGCCTCGGGCTCGCGGCGGCGCGGGCGGTTCTCGCGCAGGTGCCGGGCGGCGGCCTCGGCGCGGCGTCGGTCCATCGTGAACTCGTAGCGGCGGCGCTCCTGGACCCGCAGGTGCACGATGTACGCGCTCAGCAGGAAGGCCGGTACGGCGGGAGCCCACAGCAGGCGCAGGCCGCCCACCGCGGCGACGACCGCACCCAGGGTGAAGACCAGGAACAGGAGCGCGGTGGTGCGCCGGCGGCGGGCGAGGACCTGGAGACGCTGCTCGCGCCGGGCCCGCTCCGCGCGCTGCTCGCGCTCGGCCTCGGCGCGTCTGGGCTCCGACCGGGTCGGGGGCACGACGAAGGCCCGGGCGTCGGCGTCCACGGATTCGACCTTTTCCGTGGCGGCGTCCGGGTCCGTGCGGGGCTGGGGCTCCGCCTCCTCGTCACCGCGCTCACGCAGTCCCTTGGCGTAACGGCGCTCCATTCCCGCCCGGCCGGAAAGCAGCCGAATGGCAGTGGAGAAGCGTTCCGTCGGACGGGCTTCGTTCAGCTCGTCCTGCCTCCGGAGCCACATGGGCACCAAGTAGGCGGCCCAGGCCCCGACAATGACTGCGTAGATGAGGCCGCTGCTGCTCACACCTCACACCGTAGAGGGGCGGGGCCGACGGGATCGGCCAATTGGGCCGGTGTGTCGCACGAACTCGCTGATATCACGGACTTTTTTTGTGATTCTTCGGATCAAGTTATGGGCGAATCGGTTCCGCGCCCCTTAATCCGAACATGTATTCGGTTTTGGTTTCTATTTCGTCGGGCTCTCCGGATGGCGGGCCCGGTGCCAGCGGCGCAGCAGTCCCTCCGGGAGTTCCTCCACCGTGACCGCGTACACGAGGTGGTCGCGCCAGGCCCCGTCGATGTGCAGGTAGCGCGGACGCAGCCCCTCCTCGCGCAGCCCCAGCTTCTCCACGACCCGGCGGCTCGGCCCGTTCTCCGGGCGGATGCACACCTCGATCCGGTGCAGCCCGACCCGGCCGAAGCAGTGGTCCACCGCGAGCGCGACCGCCGTCGGCATCACGCCGCGGCCCGCGACCTCACGGTCCACCCAGTAGCCGACGTGGCCCGCGCACATCGAGCCCCAGGTGATCCCGGCGACCGTCAGCTGCCCGACGAGCCGGCCCTGGTACTCGATGACGAAGGGCAGCATCCGGCCCGCGTTCGCCTCGGCCCGCAGGTGGCGCACCATCTGGCGGTACGTCGGCCGCTGGACCACCGGCCCCCACGGGGCGGGCGGCGGGATCGTCGCCTCCCACGGGCGGAGCCACTCGCGGTTGCGCCGGTTGACCTCGCGCCAGGCTTTCTGGTCCCGCAGCCTTATCGGCCGGAGCGTGACGTCGCCGTCCGCCAGGACCACCGGCCAGGTCGGGCCGTTCAGCTCGTGCTCCCGGAGGGTCCCGCCGGTCTGGGGTGGTCGCCGCCGCGGATCTGGTCCACGGCGTGCGGCAGGATCCGGGACAGGACGGCGAGGCCGTCCTTCACCCCGCCCGTCGAGCCCGGGAGGTTGACGATCAGGGTGTGCCCGGCCACGCCGGCCAGGCCCCGCGACAGGGCCGCGGTGGCGACCTTCGCCAGTCCCTCGGCGCGGATGGCCTGCGGGATGCCCGGGATCTCGTAGTCCAGCACCCGCGCGGTGGCGTCCGGGGTGCGGTCCGTGGGCGAGATGCCGGTGCCGCCGGTGGTGAGGATGACGTCGTACCCGGCGGCCACGCCCTCGCGGAGCGCCTGCCCGACGGGGTCGCCGTCCGGAACGATCCGGGGGCCGTCCACCGTGAAGCCGAGCTGCTCCAGGGCCTCGGCGAGCAGCGGCCCGCCCCGGTCGGGGTAGACGCCCTGCGAGGCCCGGTTCGAGGCGGTGACCACCAGGGCCCGCAGCGCCGCCGGGGCGGTCTCGGGCCCGGTCTCCACGGGCGCCGCGGGCACCGCGTGCAGGTGGCTGTGGACCTCGCCGCCGCGCGGGGCGTTCACGCGCGCGTCCAGTCGCCGGACTTGCCGCCGGTCTTCTCCTCCACCCGGACGTCCGTGATGACGGCGCCCTTGTCGACGGCCTTGACCATGTCGATGACGGTCAGCCCGGCGACCGCGACGGCGGTGAGCGCCTCCATCTCTACGCCCGTGCGGTCGGTCGTCTTCACGGTCGCCAGGATCTCCACGGCGTCGTCGGCGACCTTCAGGTCCACCTTGACCCCGGACACGGCCAGCGGGTGGCAGAGCGGGATCAGGTCGGGGGTCTTCTTCGCGCCCATGATCCCGGCGATCCGCGCGGTGGCGAGGGCGTCGCCCTTGGGGACGCCCTCGCCGCGCAACAGCTCGATCACCCGGGGGGACACGAGCACCCGTCCACTGGCCCGGGCCGTCCGGCTGGTGACGTCCTTCTCGGAGACGTCGACCATCCGGGCCGCACCGGCCTCGTCGAGGTGGGTCAGCCTGCTCTGCGTACTCATAGCTCTGCGCGCCGCTTCCGTCCGGGCCCCCGGGGGCCTGTGTGATGCAACACGCTACCCGCACCGGCCGGACTTCAGCCGAGCAGGACCACTTCCAGCTCGGCCCCGGGCTCCACCGAGGTGACGTCCTCCGGTACGACGATCAGCGAGTCGGCGTGCGCCAGCGCGGCGATCAGGTGGGAGCCCGCTCCGCCGACCGGGCTGACGGTTCCGCTTCCGGCGTCGTACGTGCCGCGCAGGAACTGGCGGCGGCCGGCCGGTGAGCCGATCGCCTTGTCTGCGGTGAGCACCGCGCGCACGGTCGGGCGGCTGACGTCGGCCTCCGGCAGGCCCATGAGCGTGCGGATCGCAGGGCGCACGAACAGCTCGAAGGAGACATAGGAGGAGACCGGGTTGCCGGGCAGCGCCAGCAGCGGGGTGTGGTCCGGGCCGATGACGCCGAAGCCCTGCGGCTTGCCGGGCTGCATGGCGAGCCTGCGGAAGTCGATCCCGGCGCCGTCGACGCCGTCCTCGCCGGTGGCGACGGCGGACAGCGCCTCCTTCACCACGTCGTACGCGCCGACGCTGACGCCGCCGGTGGTGACCAGCAGGTCGGCGCGGATCAGCTGGTCCTCGATGGTGGAGCGCAGGGTGTCGGCGTCGTCCGCGACGGCGCCGACCCGGTAGGCGATGGCGCCCGCGTCCCGGGCGGCGGCCGCCAGCGCGAAGCTGTTGGAGTCGTAGATCGTCCCGGCGGTCAGCTCCTCGCCGGGCTGGACCAGCTCGCTGCCGGTGGACAGGACGACCACGCGGGGGCGCGGCCGGACCCGGACGGTGCCCCGCCCGATCGCGGCCAGCAGGGCGATCTGCGGCGGCCCGAGGACCGTGCCGGACGCCAGGGCCAGGTCACCGGCCTGTACGTCGCTGCCCCGGGCGCGGACGTGCGCCCGCGCCTCGGCGGCGCGGTGGACGCGTACCTCGCCGCCCGCGCCCTCGGGGGCGGAGCTGGCCGGGGTCATCCCGGAGGCGGCGCCGCCGCCGGTGCCGCCGTCGGTCCACTCGACCGGGACGACGGCTTCCGCGCCGGGCGGCAGCGGGGCGCCGGTCATGATCCGCGCGGCCTGGCCGGGGCCGACGGTGGGCAGCTCGCCGCTGCCCGCCGCGACGTCCCCGATGACCGTCAGCACCGCGGGGAACTCCTCGCTCGCACCCTGGACATCGGCCGTGCGGACGGCGTAGCCGTCCATGGAGCTGTTGTCGAAGGGCGGGAGGGCGACGGGCACGGTGACGTCCTCGACCAGGACACAGCCCTGGGCGTCCAGCAGCTGGAGCTCGATGGGCTCCAGCGGCCGGACGGTGGCGAGGACGTCCGCGAGGTGCTCGTCCACCGACCAGAGGCGCTGCTCGCGCCGGGCCTGTCCGGTGTCCTGCGGTGCGGAACTGCTCAAGGTGCTACATCTCCTCCGTGACGTAACGGTGAAGCCAGGTGCGGAACTCCGGGCCCAGGTCCTCACGCTCGCACGCGAGGCGGACGATGGCCCGCAGGTAGTCCCCGCGGTCCCCGGTGTCGTAGCGGCGGCCCCGGAAGACCACGCCGTGCACCGGGCCGCCGATGGTCTCGTCGGCGGCCAGCTTCTGCAGGGCGTCGGTGAGCTGGATCTCCCCACCGCGGCCCGGCTCGGTCTCCCGCAGTATGTCGAAGATCGCGGGGTTGAGGACATAGCGTCCGATGACCGCGTAGTTGCTGGGCGCGTCCGCCGCGTCCGGCTTCTCGACGAGACCGGTGACGCGGACCACGTCCTCCTCGTCGGTGGCCTCGACGGCGGCGCAGCCGTAGAGGTGGACGCTGGCCGGGTCGACCTCCATCAGCGCGACGACGGTGCCGCCGGTGCGGGCGTAGATGTCGGTCATCTGACGCAGGAGCGGGTCGCGCGGGTCGATGAGGTCGTCGCCGAGCAGGACCGCGAAGGGCTCGCGGCCGACGTGCGGCTCGGCGCAGAGGACGGCGTGGCCGAGGCCGCGCGGGTCGCCCTGGCGGACGTAGTGCATCGTGGCCAGGTCGCTGGACTCCTGGACCTTCTTGAGCCGGTCGTCGTCGCCCTTGGCGATGAGGGCCGATTCCAGCTCGTAGTTCCGGTCGAAGTGGTCTTCCAGCGCGCGCTTGTTACGCCCTGTGATCATGAGTACGTCGTCCAGCCCGGCCGAGACGGCCTCCTCGACCACGTACTGGATGGCCGGCTTGTCCACGACCGGGAGCATTTCCTTCGGAGTGGCCTTGGTCGCCGGGAGGAACCGAGTACCCAGGCCCGCAGCCGGGATGACGGCCTTTTTGATCACGGGGTGCAACATAGTCATGGACGGAACGATAGTGGGTCCAGCCGAACGTGCGGCCGGATCGCGCCCAATATCATTATATATGTCCATCTTCACAAGGATATTTGAGTCAGTAGTGACCGAGAACCCGTCCTCTCCCACCGCGAAGGCGGAGCTGCGCCGAGAACTCCTCGCCGCCCGCCGGGCCTTGTCCCCCGACGACCGCGCCGCCGCGGCCCGCGCGCTCGCCCGCACCGCCCTCGCCCTGCCCGAACTGGCCGGTGCCCGCACGGTCGCGGCGTACGTCTCCGTCGGCGCCGAGCCCGGGACCCGCGAGCTGCTCGACGCCCTGCGCGCGGCCGGCAAGCGGGTCCTGCTGCCCGTCCTGCTGGCCGACAACGACCTCGACTGGGGCGCGTACGGCGGCCCCGGCACCCTCGCCGGGGCCGCGCACCCCGGGAAGATGCGGCTGCTGGAGCCGGCCGGGCCGCGGCTCGGGCCGCAGGCCGTCACCGGGGCGGACGCCGTGCTGCTCCCCGGACTGGCGGTGGACCGGCGCGGCATGCGCCTCGGCCGCGGCGGGGGCTCGTACGACCGGGTGCTGGAGCGGCTGGAGCGCGCAGGGGCCCGTCCCGCGCTGGTCGTGCTCCTCTACGACGACGAGGTGGTCGCGCGGGTCCCGGAGGAACCGCACGACCACCCCGTCCAGGCGGTCGCCACCCCGTCGGGGGTGCGCCGTTTCGGCTCGTGACCGACAGGCCCCCTAGGAGCCCGCGGGCTTCAGGGTCAGGGTGTCCACCGTCGCCTTGTCGACGGCGTCCTTGCCGAAGGGCCACTCCAGCAGCTCGCCCTTGGCCCACATCGTCGTCTGGTCGGTGTAGTTGCCGCTGTACGCGTGTCCCGAGGCGCCGGTCAGGTTGATCCAGCGGGACTTGTCCAGGTCGTTGAGGTTCACGACCATCCGCATCGACGGCACCCAGGTGACCCCGTAACCGCCGGAGGCGTTCCAGCCGGTCGCGTTGACCGTGGCCTCGCCGCCGCCCAGGTTCCACGGGCCGCGGTTGAGGAGCCACTGCATGAAGCCGGGCCCCTCGGTGCCGATCGTCTGGTTCTTCAGCGTCAGCTGGTGCAGCCGGCCCCAGGTCCAGGTGGACTGCTCCTTGCCGAGCTTGGCGGTCAGCTCCCAGCGGGCGTCCTCCATGGCGCGCGCGAAGATCTCGTCACGGTTGGTGGCCGCCGGCTCCCTGCGGGTCGCGGGCGCCGTCCACCACGGCGACTTCTCCTCCTTGACCAGGCGGCGGACCACCTCGAACCAGCGGTCGCCGCCGTCGGGCTGCGCCGATTCGGCGTCCCGGGCGCCGCACTCGCGGACCGTCTCGGCCAGGTCGTCGGCCGGGCCGGTGCCGTTGCCGCGCACGTTCATGCAGCTGCCCTCGATGCGCAGTTCCTTCGGCATCTTGTCGCCGAAGGACAGCTTGAGGATGTTGCGCCAGACCGCGTTGAAGTAGGCGGCGGCCGCCGAGTCGGGCTCCTGGGTGTAGTTCCAGCCCTCCAGGAGCTTCTGGGCGGAGCGCACGTCCGGATCGGACACCTCGATCTTGGCGAGCATCGGGGTCAGCAGCGCGGCGATCTCGCTGCTGTTGTCCATCTGCATGGTGCGCATGTCGTCGGTGGAGATCTTCCCGCTGTCCTTGATCTTCGCCTCGATGAGGTCGTTGATCCGCTGGCTGCGGGCTCCGTAGCCCCAGTCGGTGGTCAGCAGGTTCGGGTACTTGCCCGCGCCGGTGCCGGACTCCACGACGGCCTGGTTGGCGGTGACGATGTAGCCGCGGGACGGGTTGTAGTCCCAGGGCAGCTCGCTCTGCGGGAGGTAGCCGGTGCCACCGTCCTTGCCGCCCTTCCAGGCGTACTTGGAGTCCCAGCCGGGGGCGGGCATGCGGCCGTCGCCCTGGCCGCGGACCGGGATCCGGCCCGGGGCCTGGTAGCCGATATTGCCCTTGTTGTCCGCGTAGATCAGGTTCTGCGAGGGAACCTCGAAGTCGGCGGCCGCCTGCCGGAAGGCCGTGAAGTCCTTGGCCTTGTTCAGCTTGAAGACGGCGTCCATCGACTTGCCCGGGTCCAGGGCGGTCCAGCGCAGTGCGACGGCGTAGCCGTTGCCGCGGTCCGGGGCGGAGCTGGTGACGGGGGCGCGGGCGCCGACCGTGCCGAGCTCGTCGCTGCGGTCGGAGATCAGCGGTCCGTTGTTGGTGGTGCGGACGGTGATCTTCTTGCTGGCGCCGCCGGCGACCTTGATGACCTCTTCACGGGTGGTGAAGGGGAGCACCTTGTTGTCGTAGACGTAGCCCTCGGGCCTGACCTGCTCCAGGTAGAGGTCGGTGACGTCCGCGCCGAGGTTGGTCATGCCCCAGGCGATGTCCCCGTTGTGGCCGATGACCACGCCGGGCATGCCCGAGAAGGTGTAGCCGGCCACGTCGTACTGGCACTGGGCCGAGGCCGCCCGGCAGTGCAGGCCCATCTGATACCAGACCGAGGGCAGCTGCGGGGACAGGTGCGGGTCGTTCGCGAGCAGCGGCTTGCCGGTGGTCGTGTGCGCGCCCGAGATGACCCAGGAGTTCGAACCGATGCCGCTGCCGTTGGGGCCGAGGATCGCGGGGATCTCGTCCAGGGTCTTGGCGAGGGCGGTCAGCCGGGTGTTCAGGCCGACGGTCGCGCCCTGGGCGGTGGCGTTGCCGGCGAGGCCGGTGGGCGTACCCGTGCCCGTGCCCGTGCCCGTGCCCGTGCCCGTGCCCGTGCCGGCGGCCGGGGCCGTGGATGCCTGCGAGCCGTTGGCGCTGCCGGAGCCGGAGCCCGGGCCGCTGGAACCGCTGCCGGAGCCGGCGGAGCCCTGGGGGGTGTACTTGCCGCTGTCGGTCTTGCCGCCCTCGACGATCGGCTTGTTCCGGCCGAAGGGGTACGGCGGGTAGAGCTCGTCGATCTGCGCCTGCGTGAGCTTGCCGGACATCAGCGCCCGGTCGATCTCGTCCTGCATGTTGCCGCGCAGGTCCCAGGCCATCGCCTTGAGCCAGGCCACCGAGTCGACCGGCGTCCACTGCTCGGGCTGGTAGTCGCCGCTGAGCTTGAGGGCCGCGTGCTCGACGGACAGGTCCTTGCCGGACTTCCCCTTCAGGTACGCGTTGACCCCGTCGGCGTATGCCTGGAGGTTCTTCTTCGCCTCTTCCGAGAGCTTGCTGTCGAACTCGGCCTGCGCGACCTGGCGCCAGCCGAGCGTACGCAGGAAGGCGTCGGTCTCGACCTGGCCGGAACCGAACATCTCCGACAGCCGGCCGGAGGTCATGTGACGGCGTACGTCCATCTCCCAGAACCGGTCCTGGGCGTGGACGAAGCCCTGCGCGCGGAAGAGGTCCGAGTCGCTGTCCGCGTAGAGCTGGGGAATGCCGTGGGCATCGCGTTTGACGTCGACGGTCCCGGACAGGCCGGGCACGTCGAGGGAGCCGGTGGTCTGGGGGAAGGAGGCGCGCACGCTGTCCACGCCCCAGTACGCCCCGTAGCCGAGGCCCGCGACGAGAGCCAGGACCAGAACGAGCACGATCAGACGGGCGCGTCGCCCCTTCTTCTTGACGGGAGGAGCGGATTCGTTGGCGGGCATCGCTGTCCTTAGAGGGGCAGGGTGGTCCTGGGAGTGCTGGGAGCAACCATAGGCGCAGGACCCGACTCGTTGATCCGCCAGGGGTCGGGCTCCCGAGGACAGGGGCGAACGGGCGTTTCACAATGTGGGTATCGCGTCAAGAAAGCGTCAAAGATTAGGTAAGGTAACGAAGTACTTGCCGACGCGCCGCGGGAGCAACGATCCGCCGTGCGCTTTGAGGAAAGGGCCGCCCGCTGACTGTCCACGATCTCAATGAGCTGCTGCTGGTCTGCTCGCTCGTGCTGCTCATCGCCGTCGCGGCGGTGCGCGTCTCCTCGCGGAGCGGCCTCCCCAGCCTGCTCATCTACCTCGGCATAGGCATCGCGATAGGCCAGGACGGCATCGGCAACGTCGTCTTCGACAACGCCGAGCTGACCCAGGTCATCGGCTATGCCGCGCTCGTCGTGATCCTCGCCGAGGGCGGTCTGGGCACCAAGTGGAAAGAGATCAAACCCGCCCTGCCGGCAGCGATCGTGTTGTCACTGGTGGGTGTCGCGGTCAGCGTGGGCGTGACCGCGGCCGGGGCGCACTACCTCGTCGGGCTCGAATGGCGCCAGGCCCTGCTGATCGGCGCGGTCGTGTCCTCGACCGACGCGGCGGCCGTCTTCTCGGTCCTGCGCAAGGTCCCGCTGCCGTCGCGGATCACCGGTGTCCTGGAGGCCGAGTCCGGCTTCAACGACGCCCCCGTGGTGATCCTGGTGGTGGCGTTCGCGACCGTCGGCCCCGTGGACGACTGGTACGTCCTCATCGGCAAGATCGCGCTGGAGCTGACGATCGGCGCGGCCATCGGCCTGGCGGTCGGCTTCATGGGCGCGTACGGCCTGCGGCACGTGGCCCTGCCCGCCTCCGGCCTGTACCCGATCGCGGTGATGGCGATCGCGGTCGCGGCGTACGCGGCCGGCGCGATGGCGCACGGCTCCGGCTTCCTCGCCGTCTACCTGGCGGCCATGGTGCTGGGCAACGCGAAGCTCCCGCACTGGCCGGCCACCCGCGGCTTCGCGGACGGGCTCGGCTGGATCGCCCAGATCGGCATGTTCGTCCTGCTGGGCCTGCTGGTCACCCCGCACGAGCTGATCCACGACTTCTGGCCCGCCGTGATCATCGGGCTGGTGCTCACGATGGTGGCGCGGCCGCTGGAGGTCTACCTCAGCCTGCTGCCCTTCCGGGTGCCCTGGCAGGAGCAGGCCCTGATGTCGTGGGCCGGCCTGCGCGGCGCGGTCCCCATCATCCTGGCGACCATCCCCATGGTGTCCGGGATCGAGGGCAGCGACCGCGTCTTCAACATCGTCTTCGTGCTGGTCGTCGTCTACACCCTGGTCCAGGGGCCGACCCTGCCGTGGCTGGCGCGCAAGCTGGAGCTCGGCGGCAGCGACGAGGCCGCCTCCGACCTCGGCATCGAGTCGGCGCCGCTGGAGAAGCTGCGCGGGCACCTGCTCTCCTTCGCGATCCCGCCTGCCTCGCGGATGCACGGCGTCGAGGTGAGCGAGCTGCGGCTGCCGCACGGGGCGTCGGTGACGCTGGTGGTCCGGGACGCGACGAGCTTCGTGCCGGCGCCGTCCACGGTGCTGCGGCGCGGGGACGAGCTGCTGGTGGTGGCCACCGATCCGGTACGGGACGCGGCCGAGGCGCGGCTGCGGGCGGTGGCCAAGGGCGGCAAGCTGGCGGGCTGGCTCGGGACGGGTGGCGGGACACGGTCCTGAGGGCGGACGGTGTCCGACAGTCGGCTTTCGATGTCCGGAATCCGACGGATCTTCGTACGAGTTTGAATTAGAGCGGCATTCTAATTCGCCATTTCCGGGGGCGTGTGGGCTATTTTGCCCGCGTTTCAGGGGCTCCCACCGGCAAAATTTCCGTTAATCGCAGGTGAAGACCCGCCCTGTCGCCGGAATCACAGGGCCGGGTAGCCGCATTCCCTGTACGATGAAGGCACACCACATCGAACCAACTCTGCCTGACGCAGAGCTGGCGCGACCGCAAAGCGGCCGTGGCACCCCCCGCAGTGGGCGCCCAGGTATCACTCGGTATTGCGCAAGAGGACAGCTCTCGGGGCTCCCACATGTACGGGTGCGGTCGCTCACGAGGCGGCGCATCGTCCGCAGACGGGGAGTTCTACCAGGCAGCGGAAAGGCCAGGCCGTGACATCCGCGGTCACGACCGACACGTCCGCCCGCCCCGGTTACGGACAGCTCCTGCGCACACCCGGCGCCCTCGGCTTCCTGCTCCCCGGCTTCGCAGCCCGCCAGCCCTTCGCCATGCTGATCATCGGCATCGTCCTGCTGGTCCAGCACACCACCGGCTCGTACGGGGACGCCGGCATCGTCGCCACCGTCACCGGTGTGTCCATGGCCCTCTTCGCCCCCCAGATGGGCAAGCTCGTCGACCGCCGCGGCCAGAGCGCCGTCCTGGTCCCCGTCGTCTTCGCGCACGCCGCCGCCATCGGCGCCCTGACCACGCTCGCCCTGCTGGGCGCGCCGATGTGGGCGCTCGCGCTGGCCGCCGTGCCCGCCGGTGCCTCCGTACCGCAGGTCGGGCCGATGGTCCGGGCCCGCTGGGCCGCCAAGCTGGAGGGCTCGCCGCTGCTGCCGACCGCGGCCGCGTTCGAGTCCGTCACCGACGAGCTGACCTTCGTCGTCGGCCCGGTGCTCGCGACCTTCCTGTGCACCACGATCCACCCCTCCGCCGGCCTGATCGCCGAGGCGTCCCTGACACTGCTCGGCGGCCTGCTGTTCGCCGCCCAGCGCGGCACCCAGCCCAAGCCCGCACCGCGGCTCGCGAGCGGCGAGAAGCACACCTCGGCGCTGTCCATCCCCGGTCTGCGCGTCCTGGTCATCGCCTTCGTGGGGATCGGCGCCGTCTTCGGCGGCATGCTGATCTCGCTCGCCGCGTTCTCCAACGAGATCGGCAACCCGGGCGCCAACGGCCTGCTGTACGGCGTCTTCGCGGGCGGCAACATGATCGCGGGCATCGCCTGCGGCACGATCGCCTGGAAGATCGGCCCGCGCCGCCGGCTGATCCTCGGCTACGTCGGCCTCACCGCCGCCGCGTCCGTCCTGTGGGCCGCGAACTCCGCGATCCTGCTGGGCGCGCTCGGCCTGGTCGTCGGCCTGTGCATCGCCCCCGCCCTGATCACCGGCTACACCATGATCGAGCAGCTGGTGCCGGCCTCCTCCCGGACCGAGGCGTTCACCGCGCTGACCGGTGCGGTCGCCCTGGGCCAGGCCGCCGCCGTCACCGTCGCGGGCCGGCTGACCGACGCCTACGGCTCGGCCGCCGGGTTCCTGGTGCCGATGGCCGCGACCGCGCTCGCGCTGGTCGTCCTGCTGTCCCTGCGGGGCAAGCTGGCGCCCAAGGCGCCGAGCCGGATCGTGAGCTCGTCCTCGGACGCGGGATCCCCGAGCGCGGGAGCCTCCGGCGCCGGCTCCCCGAGCGCGGCGCCGTCGAACACCTCGGCGTCGAACACGGCGTCGTCCACGCGTCCGCCGGCCGCCCCGAACCGGGTGAACGAGCGTGGGATCGGTCACCGCGTGCCGGTGACGGTGGACTGATCGGCCGGAATACGTCACCATGGAGCGTCGTTAGCACTCATTGAGTCAGAGTGCCAGGAGGAAATTCGTGCCGACCTACCAGTACCAGTGCACCGAGTGCGGTGAGGGCCTTGAGGCCGTGCAGAAGTTCACCGATGACGCGCTGACCGTGTGCCCGAGCTGTGACGGACGCCTGAAGAAGGTGTTCTCCGCGGTCGGCATCGTCTTCAAGGGCTCCGGTTTCTACCGGAACGACAGTCGCGGCTCTTCGTCGAGCAGCACCCCCGCCTCGAAGCCGGCCTCGACCTCGTCGTCCTCGACGTCGACCGCCGCGCCCGCTCCCGCCGCTTCGTCCTCCACGACGTCGTCGAGCTCGAGCAGCAGCTCCACCTCGGCTGCCTGACCGCTGCCGCGAGACCCCGCCGCCCCACCGGGCAGCGGGGTCTTCCGCATGCCCGGTTAGGGTGACTCCATGGTGAACGCAGAGATCGGTGTCATCGGCGGCTCGGGCTTCTACTCCTTCCTGGAGGACGTCTCCGAGGTCCGGGTGGAGACCCCGTACGGACCCCCCAGCGACTCCCTGTACGTCGGTGAGCTGGCCGGCCGCCAGGTGGCCTTCCTCCCCCGGCACGGCAGCGGCCACACCGTTCCACCGCACAAGATCAACTACCGGGCCAACCTGTGGGCGCTGCGCTCGGTCGGTGTGCGCCAGGTGCTCGGCCCGTGCGCGGTCGGCGGCCTGCGGACCGAGTACGGCCCCGGCACGCTGCTCGTTCCCGACCAGCTGGTCGACCGTACGAAGGCCCGGGCGCAGACCTTCTTCGACGGAGAGCCCCTGCCCGACGGCAGCGTCCCGAACGTCGTGCACACCACCTTCGCCGACCCGTACTGCCCGGTCGGCCGCTCGGTCGCCCTCGCGGCGGCCCGGGGGCGCGACTGGGAGCCGGTGGACGGCGGCACCATGGTCGTCGTCGAGGGGCCCCGCTTCTCCACGCGCGCCGAGTCCCGGTGGCACGCGGCGGCCGGCTGGTCGGTGGTCGGCATGACGGGGCACCCGGAAGCGGTCCTCGCCCGCGAGCTGGGACTCTGCTACACCTCCATGGCCCTGGTCACGGACCTGGACGCGGGAGCCGAGACCGGGGAGGGCGTGTCCCACACCGAGGTCCTGAAGGTGTTCGGCGAGAACGTCGGCCGCCTGCGCGAGGTCCTCTTCGACGCGGTGGCGGCCCTGCCGTCGACGGAGTCGCGGGACTGCCTGTGCACGCACGCGCACGACGGCTGGGACCTGGGGATCGAGCTGCCTTAGCTCCGTAGCGCCGTAACTCCGTGGCCCTGGGAGGGGGCGGGGCGGGGACGTGCCTTCGCGGAGGGTGTCACTCTCCGCGAAGCTGCCCGGTCCCCATGGATTGAGGGCCCATCGGGACCGTCCGTCCGCGCCGGATCCCGGACGGACGGTGACTCCGCACGCGGCGGGTGGTGCGGGGGGCGGACCCGGGGTAACCCGTGGGGGTGACTCGGTTGTCCACAGGCCGGGGGCCGTCCACAGGCCGGAGCGGGACGCGGCGGGAGACCGGATCGTGGGGGTGGTCCGGACGCCGTGTCCGGACCCCGCAACCCACTCAGCTCGGCGGTGGTCGTCATGTCCCGTACGTCTTCGGCTTCTTCGGTCTCCTCGGTCTCTTCGGTCTCTTCGGCTTCTTGGGTCTCTCCGGCGTCTTCCGTTGCGCCGGCCGCTTCCGGCTTCCCGACGCACGCGGCGCTGCCCGCCCCTGCGGGGCTCGCCGTGGCGCCGGGGGCGCCGGTCTGTCCCTCCACGTGTCCCCCCGCGCGCCCGGTTCCGGCCTTCGCGCCGCTCCGGGTGGGGCGGGGCGGATACCGGCTGCGCCGGGCCGTGCGGCGCCGGCGGCGGGCGGCCGCGGCGGGGATGGCCGTTCTCGCGGCGGCCCTGGCGGTGGGCGCCACGGAGGCGCGGGCCTCGCGCGGGGCCGCGCCACCGGTGGTGAAGCCGCCCCCGGCGGCGGTCCGGCTGGTGTCGGCGCCGGTGCGCATCGCGGACGCTGCGACCGTACGGCTGCTGCGGCCCGGAGACCGGGTCGACGTGGTCGCGGCGGAGCGCGCGGGACCACCGAGGGTGGTGGCCGCGGGGGCGCGGGTCGCCGAAGTTCCGGCCCCTGAGCAGGGTGCTGGGGACGGCGGGGCGCTGGTGGTCCTGGCCGTGCCCCGGGACACGGCGCGGGTTCTCGTGGGTGCGGGCACCACGGCGCGGCTGGCGGTGACGTTGTGCTGAATCGCACACGCGCACAGTCAAGTCACCTTGAGGCGCGCCTCGATTGGACAGGCCGGGCCCGGACTGCCGTAACTTTCGGAACCGTTGGCTCCGAAATCGGCACATGTGAAGAAAGGCTCAATGGTGAGCGAGAAGAAGAAGGAGAGCGTCCTGGCGGGCTTCAAGGCCTTCCTGATGCGCGGCAACGTGGTCGACCTCGCGGTCGCCGTGGTCATCGGCGCGGCGTTCACGAACATCGTGAACTCCATCGTCAAGGGAATCATCGGGCCGCTGGTGGGCGCCATCGGCACCAAGAACCTCGACGTCTACAAGTCGTGCATCAAGGACCCGTGCGGCCTCGACGCGAAGGGGCAGCCCACGGGTGTCGAGATCCTCTGGGGCTCGGTCCTCAACGCGACGCTCACCTTCGTGATCACCGCGGCGGTCGTCTACTTCCTGATGGTCCTGCCGATGGCGAAGTACCTCGCCAAGGTGGAGGCGCGGCGCAAGGCCAAGGAGGGCGTCAAGGAGACCATGGAGATCACCGAGCTGGAGGTCCTCAAGGAGATCCGCGACACCCTGGTCGCCCAGCGGGGGGCCAACGGCGGCGGCGCGGGTCCGACGGGTACCGGTCCGACGGGTACCGGTCCGACGGGTACCGGTCCGACGGGTACGGGTCCCACGGGGTCGCGCGACGCGTTCTAGGCGTACGGGCCGCTCCGACGGCTCAGACGTGGTGCGGGGGCTTCTCGTCGAGGAAGCGGGCCAGGTCGGCCGTGCTTCCGCCGGCGGGCGGCCGCTCGCCCCAGCCGCGGTCGGTGTCGTCCGAGGACTGCTGGTCCAGCGGGTCGTCGAAGACCAGCCGGGCCTTCGGCCGGGGCTTCCCCCCGGCCGGCGAGGGCTCGGCAGGCCGCGGGGACGGCTGCGGGGACTGCGGGTCGGAGGCGGGGGCGGGGCTCATGCCTCCAGGGTACGGCCGCCCCCTCCCCCGGCCCCGGTCAGCTGGGGGCTTCGGCGCCCTTGCGGGCGTAGAACCACCAGCACACCACGAGGCACGTGGCGTAGAAGGCGATGAAGATCCACAGCGCGTTCGTGACCGCCATCGCGGCGAACATCGCCGGGATGAAGAAGAAGCCGTAGGCGGCGATCGCCGAGGAGAAGCCGGTGACGGCCCCGGCCTCCATCTCCGACTGCCTGAGGGCGGCGGCCTGCGCCTCCGGTCCCTTGCCCTCGGCCTCCCGCATGTGCTGGTCCCGGAAGATCACCGGGATCTGCCGGAAGGTCGAGCCGTTGCCGAGGCCGGAGAAGGCGAAGGCCGCGAGGAAGCCGATGAAGAAGGCCCAGAAACTGCCCTGGTCACCACCCGACGGCAGAGCGAAGACCACCACGACCAGGGCCGCGGCCATGCCCACGAAGGACAGCATGGTGACCCTGGCCCCGCCGATCCTGTCGGAGAGCCAGCCGCCGGCCCAGCGCATGAGCGCGCCGACGAACGGGCCGATCCAGGCATAGGTGGTGGCCTGATAGCCCTGCGCCTCGAAGTTGTTCTTGATCAGCAGGGGCAGGCCCGCGGCGAAGCCGATGAAGGATCCGAAGGTGCCGACGTAGAGCCAGGTCATCAGCCAGTTGTGCCTGCGCTTGAAGATGATCTTCTGCTGGCTGAAGGGGGCCGCGGCCACCTTGAGGTCGTTCATCAGGAACCAGGCCAGCAGCGCCATGATGACCAGCAGCGGCACCCAGAGGAAGGCGCCGTTCTGCAGCCAGATGTCGGTGTCCTTCTTCCCGTCGTACTGCGGGCCGCCCGCCGGGGCGCCGAGCACGGCGGCGGTGACCACCAGCGGGGCGACCAGCTGCACCACACTCACGCCGAGGTTGCCCAGGCCGCCGTTGAGGCCGTTGGCGCTGCCCTTCTCCCGCTTGGGGAAGAAGAACCCGATGTTCGCCATCGAGGAGGCGAAGTTCGCGCCGCCGATGCCGCAGACGGCGGCGATGAGGGCCAGTTCCCAGTACGGGGTTCCGGTGTCCTGGAGCGCGAAGCCCAGCCACAGCATGGGCGCGACCAGGATGACCGTGCTGAACGCGGTGAACTTCCGCTCGCCGAAGATCGGCCCGATGAAGGTGTACAGGATCCGGAAGGTGCCGCCGGTGAGGCCGGGGATGGCCGTCAGCCAGAACAGCTGGGACTTGGAGAACCCGAAGCCGACGTCGTTGAGCTTGACCACGGTCACCGACCAGACCTGCCAGACCACGAAGCCGAGCATCAGGGCCGGGATCGAGACCCAGAGGTTGCGCTGGGCGACCTTGCGGCCGGTGGACTGCCAGAAGCCGTCGTCCTCGGGCCGCCAGTCGCCGATGGTGGCGCCGGGCTTGTAGGTCTCCGCGCGGTGCGAGCGCACCGGGTTCGGGGCGGGCGGGGGTATCGACATGGTCATCGGTCCTTCGGGTCGAGGAGCCACAGCACGATCACGACGAGGAAGGACAGGACCAGGAATCCCGCCCCCCACCAGGCCGTACCGGAGTTGCCCTCCATCCACTCGTTGACGGTCACGGTGAGCGCCCAGAGCTGGCCGACGACCACGGAGAGGGCCAGGAGCAGACGGGCGTTGAGCCTGGAGGACCTCTCCGGCTCCTGTTCGGTGCCGGCGCCCGGGCCGGGGCCCGTGTGCCGGATCCGCGGATCTCCGTAGCCGCTCGTGGAGCGGATCTGCGGATACCGCTCCCGTACCGGCCGGTTCAGCCGGGGCTGGGCACTGCCCGGGTGGTACTCCGGGCGTGGAGGCAGCTGTGCGTCACTCATGTCCGCCCGCTTTCCGCCGACTTGGCGCGAGCCGCTCCGGGGCATCCCAGCTGCGCCGAGAACTCGGGGCGGGAGTCGCCGAACTGCCGGCAGAGGGCGTCCTTCGCCGGCTCTCCCGACCGGGCGGTGGCGACGGCCCAGACGCTGCCGTCGGCCTGCTCGGTCAAAAAGATCCTGGGGAGGGGGCGCGGCGGCGGCCCGGCCGTCACCTCGCCGGTGCGGGCGTTGAAAACGCCCTCGTGGCAGGGGCAGTACAGCTCCCCGTCCGGGCCCCGGTCCTCGCGCCACAGCACGGCGCAGGCGAGGTGGGTGCAGACGGCGGAGTAGCCGACGAGGGAACCGTCCTCCAGCCGCACCGCCAGGGCCCGGTCCTCGTCTCCGGGGAACCGGAAGGCCACGGACTGGCCGGGCGGCAGGCGGTCGGCGACCTTCCTGGCCTCGGGCATCGACTCGCTGTCCCCGTGCCGGTGCAGGATGCCGGCGGCGACGCCGACCCCGCCGATGGCCAGGCCGCCGGAGACGGTGGCGACGATCCGCAGGTAGTCGCGGCGGGTGGTGAGGGAGTCCGCGCTGATGCGGTCCCGCAGCTGGTCGGCGGCGGCGTCTCCGTCGGGGCTGGGGCCGGAGTGCGGGGCGGGCTGTTCGGTGACGCTCATCGGACGTCCACTCCGTTGATCTCGACGACGGGCAGACCGCCGGGGACGGGCCACTGGACCTTCTCGGCGGGTACGACCATCGCCACGCCGGTGCTCACGACGACGTCGCCGAAGACGAAGGAGTCGGCGACCTGGACGCCGGGGCGCTCGGCCTGGAGCTCTTCGAGCGTTCCGTAGAAGAGGGCGCCGGTGGGGCAGACGGTGGCGCACATGGGGGCCAGGCCGTAGGCGGTGCGGTCATAGCAGAGGTTGCACTTCATCTGGAGCTTCGCCTGGAGGTCGATCTTCGGGACGCCGAAGGGGCAGGCGTTGACGCAGTTGGCGCAGCCGATGCAGCGGGTGGTGTCGGCCTGCTGGACCACCCCGTCCGCGGTCACAAGGATCGCGTCGGCGGGACAGACCTCGGCGCAGGGCGCGACCGGGTCCTCGCAGTGCATGCAGACGGTCGGGAGGGAGGCGACGGACATGCCGGGGTCGGTGTAGTCCAGGTGGATCATCGACTTGCCGCGGTGCGAGTCGCACTCGCGGCAGGCCGAGACGCACGCCTGGCAGCCGATGCATCGACCCGGGTCGATGAAGATCGTGCGGCCCATCATGGCGGGTCAGCTCCTCTCCGCCGTGCCGCGGCCCTGGGGGGCCGTGGGCGGCAGGGGGTCGGTGCGGGAGACCTGGGTCTCCGGATATGCCTCGTGTCCCGGGGCCGTGGGCGGCGCGGGAACCTCGTCGATCCGCGCGGCGGCCTCGATCCGGGCGGCGCAGACCTTGTACTCGGGGATCTTCGAGCGGGGGTCGAGGGCGTCGATGGTCAGGGCGTTCGCGGACGTCGGAACGGGCCAGTGGTACGGGATGAAGACGGTGTCGGGGCGGATGGCCTCGGTGACCAGCGCCGGGAAGACCTCGCTGCCGCGGCGGGTCACCACCCGGACCGGGTCACCGTCGCGGAAACCGTGCGAGGGGTGGACCTCCACCCAGGGGCGAGGGGTCTGCTCGACGAGGGCGCCCAGACGGCGGGTCTGGTTGCCGGAGAGGAAGTGCGCGACGGTGCGGCCGGTGGTGAGGGAGAGGGGAAACTCCTCGGTGTAGGCGTCCATGGGCGGGTGCCATTCCACGACCTGGAGGTGGATCTTCCCGTCGGGATGGTAGGTCCGCCCGTCCTCGAACAGCCGCGGTGTGCCGGGATGATCGGTGGAGGGGCAGGGCCAGGCGATCCCGCCGGTCTCCTCCAGCCGGTCGTAGGTGATGCCGTAGTAGTCGTTCACCGTGCCGGCGGAGGCGACCCGCAGCTCCTCGAAGACCTCGCGGGAGCCGGGGAAGTCGAAGTGCCGCCCGGCGCCGAGGCGCCTGGCGAGTTCGCAGATCACCCAGGTGTCGGTGCGGACCCCGGCGGGCGGCTCCTGGGCCTTGTTGTGCTTGACCACCCGGGCCTCGGCGTTCGCCATGACGCCTTCGTCCTCGGCCCAGGTGGTGACGGGGAAGACGACGTGCGCGTTGGCCGCGGTCTCGGAGAGGAAGAAGTCGAACTGGGCGTGGAACTCGGCGGTGTCGTAGCCGTCCTTGACCACCCCGTAGTTGGGGAGGGAGACGAAGGGGTTGTTGCAGATCCCGATGAGCCCGCGGATCTCCCGCCGCTGCATCTGCCAGACCATCTCCATCATGGAGGTTCCGGCGCCGGGCAGTTCGGATTCCTCGATGCCCCAGATCTCGCAGATCTGGCGGCGGTGCTCAGGGTTGGTGATGGAGCGGCCGCCGGGGAGGAGGTCGGACTTCTGGCCGTGTTCGCGGCCGCCCTGCCCGTTGCCCTGGCCGGTGATGGTGCCGTAGCCGGCGCCCGGCTTGCCGATGTTGCCGGTGGCCACGCACAGGTTGATGACGGAGAGGCAGTTCTCGACGCCCTGGGAGTGGTGCTCGATGCCGCGGGCGTGCCAGGCCATGGCCCGTTCGGCGGCGGCGAAGACCCGTGCGACCTGCACGATCTGCGCGGCGGGGATCCCGCAGATCTCGGCCGAGCGGGCGGGCGGGTACGCGGCGACGGTCCGCTTCACCTCCTCCCAGCCGGTGCTGTGCGCGGCGAGGTACGCCTCGTCGGTGAGGCCCTCGGCGACGACCACGTGCAGGACGGCGTTGAAGAAGGCTGAGTCGGTGCCCGGCTTGAGGGCGACGTGGATGTCCGCGGTGCGGGCGACGGCCGTCTCGCGGGGGTCGATGACGATCAGCGAGGCGCCGCGGTCCCGCGCGCCCCACAGGTACTGGGTCATCACGGGGAAGCACTCCCCCACGTTCGACCCCGCGATGAGCAGGCAGTCGCTGAGGAGGATGTCGGAGAAGGGGTTGCCGGCCCGGTCGATGCCGAAGGCGAGCTTGTTGGCGCCGGCGGCACTGACCATGCACAGCCGGCCGTTGTAGTCGACGTGCTTGGTCTTCAGCGCGACCCTGCCGAACTTGCCGACCAGGTAGGTCTTCTCGGAGAACAGGCTGGCGCCGCCGAGCAGCCCGAAGGCGTCGTTGCCGTACCGCTCCTGGATGCGCCGGATCTCCGAGACGGTGAAGTCGAGGGCCTCGTCCCAGGACGCCTCCCGGAACTCCTCGTCGCGGGAGCGGCGCATCAGCGGGGCCGTCAGCCGGTCCGGGTGGTTGACCTGCTGGTAGGCGTTGATGCCCTTGGGGCACAGCCGCATCCGGTTGATGTCGTGGTTGCGGGGCTCGACGCCGAAGACCTTCCCGCCCTTGTCCACGCGCAGGTACATCCCGCACTGGACGCCGCAGAAGCAGCAGTGGGTGGGGACGAGGGTCTCGCCGTTCTGGTCGGCGTGCCACCGGTCGGCGGGGATGCCGCCGGCGTCGCGGAAGTTGCGGGTGCCGGGCGGGGCGATGGAGGGGTCGATGGAGATCGGTACGGGCGCGGGCCGGGCGGCGGCCTCGGAGGGGTCCGTCGCGGTCACTTGAAGCCCTTCTTGACGTGGGTCAGGTAGGCGCTGCCGCGCAGCACCCGCTTGCAGCGGGGGCAGTACTCGGCCCAGGCGTCGAAGTCGAGCTTCAGGTCCTTCATCGTGCCGCGCAGGTTCTCGACGTACGGGGCGGTGTCGACCGGTTCGCCGCAGCGCTTGCAGGCGAAGACCTGCTCGTCCTGGCGGGCCGTGTACTTGAACAGCTGCATGCCGACGGCGGCCGGGCGCTGGACGATGTGGAAGAACTTCCCGAACGGGATGTAGATGAGGGTGAACACCACCGACACCATGTGCAGGAGGGCGAGGAACTCGTATCCGCCGCCGTGCAGGAAGATCGACGAGAAGGTCAGCAGCAGCCCGGTCACCGAGATGACGATGAGGCAGATCAGCGGCAGCAGGTCGTAGGCGAAGCGCTGACCGGTCATGGCCCCGCGGTCCTTCATCCGCCGCCACAGGAAGTACGAGGCTCCGGGGATGACGAGGACGGCGGCGACGTCCAGGCCGTGGAACATCAGCCAGCCCAGGAGGTTCAGGGAGTCGAATCCGAGGACCTTGATGCCCCAGACGCGCATCTCGTAGCCGGGCCCGGAGCCGCTCCCGGAGGTGAAGGTGAACCAGCCCCAGGTGAGCGGGAAGGTGATGAGGGCCGCGAGGATGCAGCCCCAGAAGATGAGCTGGTGGGCGGCCCAGCGGGCGCGCGAGCGGGCGCCGAGGAACTTCTGGAAGCCGAGGTAGGTGGCGATCATCTTCGGCAGGGCGGTGGGTGCCTTGCGGAAGTTGGCGGCCGAGAAGAAGCTGCCGAAGCCCTTGGTGAAGAGCCGGCGCGCGCCGGGCGCCGAGACCCAGACGGTGTACCGGTAGGCGACGCCGAAGGCCAGGAAGACGGTCGCGACGGCGTACGGCAGCAGCGCCGAGTCGAAGTCGCGCAGCATCCGGCTGCCGAGCACGATCGCGGCGATGAGCAGGAGCGAGACGACGGTGCCGGCCAGGGTGGCCCGAGCGGTGACCGGCCGCCGGGCCGCGGGCGGCTCCTGGGGCGGCCCGGGCCGCTCGGGTGGCGGCGGTGGGGCGGCGGCGAGGACTTCCGTGGGCTCGGACACAGCACCACGCTAGGTGGTGCGTACCGTTTCAGCCCGTTATGCCGCTTATCGGGTTACGCCGTACGGGGTCGGACGGCGGTCAGACGGCGGTCAGGCCCCGGGCCGCGAAGACGGCCTTGGCCGCGGCCACCTGTTCCGGGGTGGGCGACGGCGTGTCGCGGAGGGTGAACGGCATGCCCAGGGCGTCCCACTTGCTCTCGCCCAGCTTGTGGAACGGCAGGACGTCGACGCGCGAGACGTTGCCGAGGCCGGCCGCGAAGGCGGCGACCCCCTCGATGTTCTCCCGGGCGTCGGTCAGCCCCGGCACCAGCACGAACCGCAGGTGCACCTCCTTGCCGAGGCCGGCGAGGCGGCGTGCGAAGTCCAGGGTGGGTTCCAGCGGGCGGCCGGTCACGCGCCGGTACGTCTCCCGGTCCCAGGACTTGATGTCGAGCAGGACCAGGTCGACGTCGCGCAGCAGCGCGTCGGTGGCCCGCGCGCCGAGGAATCCGGAGGTGTCCAGGGCGGTGTGCAGCCCGAGGTCGTTCTTCATGCGGTGGAGCAGCTCGCCCGCGAAGACCGGCTGGAGCAGCGGTTCGCCGCCCGAGACGGTGGCGCCGCCGCCCGCGGCGGAGATGAAGCGGGTGTACTTGCGGGCCTCGGCGATGACGTCGTCCGCGGAGGTGCGCCTGCCGCCCCGCATCCGCAGGGTGTCGGGGTTGTGGCAGTACAGGCAGGTCAGCGGGCAGCCGGCCAGGAACGTCACGAAGCGGGTCCCGGGCCCGTCGACCCCGGTGGACAGGTCCCACGAGTGCACCGACCCCTCGCTCGGCCGCTGGGTCGCGGCGGCGGCCGGCGTGCGGGACGCACCGGCGGATGCGGGCCCGGCGGCGGCTCCGGGGCCGACGACCGCGGCGGGCCCGGGGCGGACGACCGCGGCGTTGGCCTGGCCGACGGGGATGCTCGTACCGAAGAGGACGGTCATGGCAGGTGCTCCGGAGGTGATCTGGTGTGTCCATGGGACTCGCGCGGCCCCGGGGCCGGGGTGAGGGTGGGCCGGGCCCCGGGCCGCGCGGCCGGTGGGGCTCTACAGGGAGCCGTGGAAGGTGCGGTTCAGCACGTCGAGCTGCTGGTCCCGCGTGAGCCGGACGAAGTTCACCGCGTAGCCGCTGACGCGGATGGTCAGCTGCGGGTAGTTCTCCGGGTGCTCCATGGCGTCCATGAGCGTGTCGCGGTTCAGCACGTTCACGTTCATGTGGAAGCCGTCGACGGCCATGTAGCCGTCCAGTACGCCCGCCAGGTTCCTGATCCGCTCCTCGGGGGTGCGGCCCAGGCCGTCGGGGGTGACGGTGCTGGTCAGCGAGATGCCGTCCTCGGCGTCCTCGTACGGGAGCTTCGCGACCGACAGCGCCGAGGTGACGTAGCCGTGGGTGTCGCGGCCGTTCATCGGGTTGGCGCCCGGGGAGAAGGGCTCCCCGGCGCGGCGTCCGTCCGGGGTGTTGCCGGTCTTCTTGCCGTAGACGACGTTCGAGGTGATGGTCAGCACGGACTGGGTCTGCTCGGCGCCGCGGTAGGTCTCGTGCTTGCGGATCTTCCTCATGAACTCCTCGACGAGCCACACCGCGATGCCGTCGACACGGTCGTCGTTGTTGCCGTACGCCGGGTAGTCGCCCTCGACGCTGTAGTCGGTGACGAGCCCGGTCTCGTCGCGCAGGGCGCTGACCTCGGCGTACTTGATGGCGGACAGGGAGTCTGCGGCCACCGACAGGCCGGCGATGCCGCAGGCCATGGTGCGGCGCACGTCGCGGTCGTGCAGGGCCATCTCGATGCGCTCGTAGGCGTACCGGTCGTGCATGTAGTGGATGACGTTCAGGGCGTGCACGTAGGTTTCGGCGAGCCATTCCATCTGCTCGTCGAACTTCGCCATGACTTCGTCGTAGTCCAGCACCTCGGAGGTCAGGGCGCCGGTCTCGGGGCCGACCTGGGCGCCGGACTTCTCGTCCCGGCCGCCGTTGACGGCGTAGAGCAGGGTCTTGGCGAGGTTCACGCGGGCGCCGAAGAACTGCATCTGCTTGCCGACCGGCATCGCCGAGACGCAGCAGGCGATGGCGGTGTCGTCGCCGAAGCGCGGGCGCATCAGCTCGTCGGACTCGTACTGCACCGAGGAGGTGTCGATCGAGACGCGGGCGCAGAACTCCTTGAAGCCCTGCGGCAGCCGCGGCGACCAGAAGACCGTCATGTTCGGCTCGGGGGCGGGCCCGAGGTTGTAGAGGGTCTGGAGGTAGCGGAAGGAGGTCCGGGTGACCAGCGGACGGCCGTCCTCGCCCATGCCGGCGATCGACTCGGTGACCCACGTCGGGTCGCCGGAGAACAGCTGGTCGTAGTCCGGGGTGCGCAGGAAGCGGACGATGCGCAGCTTGATGATGAAGTCGTCGACCAGTTCCTGGGCCTGATCCTCGGTGAGGAGCCCGGCCTCGATGTCGCGCTGGAGGTAGACGTCGACGAAGGTGGAGGTGCGGCCCAGGGACATGGCCGCGCCGTTCTGCTCCTTCACGGCGGCGAGGTAGGCGAAGTACATCCACTGGATGGCCTCGCGGCCGGTCGCGGCCGGGCCGGAGATGTCGTGACCGTAGGAGGCGGCCATCGCCTTCAGTTCGGCGAGCGCGCGGATCTGCTCCGACAGCTCCTCGCGCAGGCGGATCGTCTCCTCCAGCGAACGGCCGCCCGCGGGAAGGGCGTTCAGACCCTCCTTCTCCTCCTTCTTGACGCAGACGAGGCGGTCGATGCCGTAGAGGGCCACGCGGCGGTAGTCGCCGATGATCCGGCCGCGGCCGTAGGCGTCCGGGAGGCCGGTGACGACGCCGGCCTTGCGGGCGGCCCGGATCGCGGGGGTGTAGGCGTCGAAGACGCCGGCGTTGTGGGTCTTGCGGTACTCGGTGAAGACCTTTTCCAGGTCCTCGGAGACCGGGTAGCCGTACGTCTCCAGGGCGCCGGCGACCATGCGCCACCCGCCGTACGGCATGATCGCGCGCTTGAGCGGGGCGTCGGTCTGGAGGCCGACGATGAGCTCCTTGTCGCGGTCGATGTAGCCGGGGGCGTGCGCGGTGATCGTCGACGGGATGTCGTGCGCGACGTCGTAGACGCCCTTCTCGCGCTCCTGCGGGAACTTGTCCGTGATCGCCTTCCACACGGCGGTGGTGCGCTCCGTGGGGCCGGCGAGGAAGGCGTCGTCACCCTCGTACGGCGTGTAGTTCCGCTGGATGAAGTCGCGGACGTCGACGGCGTCGCGCCACAGGCCGCCCTTGAAGCCGTCCCATGCCTCGCTGTCCTTCGTGGTCACCGCAGGGGTGGCAGTCATCGCCCGCACCTTCTTCAGTCGCCTGGTTGCTTGTATCCATTGCACGCCTTTTGATCGATCATTTGCCGCCGCGTTGGTCCCGAGCTGGGGCCCGAAGGTCCCGCGGTTACCGCCCTCCAGCCTCACTCACCCGTCTTGACCTGGCATTTCAAGTAGGCCGAAGGTCCCTCGTGTGCTTGTGAAATCATTCACAAGAATGTCGGGGCGGAGGTGGGCAGGACGGGAGGAACAGGGCCCGGCCGCACTTTCGCGGTATCCGGGCGCGGCACCAGCGCCGCCCCTAGCTGGGCGCTTCCGCGCCCTTGCGGGCGTAGAACCACCAGGCCACCACCACGCACGAGGCGTAGAAGGCCACGAAGCCCCACATCGCGCTCGTCACGGCGAAGTTCGCGAACATGGCCGGGATGAAGAAGAAGCCGTAGGCGGCGATGGCGGCCGTGAAGCCGGTCACCGCGCCGGACTCGATCTCCGCCTGCTTCAGGGCGGCCGCGTACTCCGGGGTGCCCTCGGTCAGGCCCTTCAGATGCTGCCCCCGGAAGATGACGGGGATCTGCCGGAAGGTCGAGCCGTTGCCGATGCCCGAGAAGAAGAAGGCCGACAGGAAGCAGAAGAAGAACCCGTAGAACGAGCCCTGGTCCGCGCCCGCCGGCAGGAAGGTGATCACGCCGATGATCGACGCGGCCATGCCCACGAAGGACAGGATCGTCACCCGGGCGCCGCCCAGCTTGTCGGCGATCCAGCCGCCCGCCCAGCGGGCCAGCGCGCCCAGCGCCGGGCCCATCCAGGCGTAGGTGGCCACCGAGTACGCCGGGAAGGTCGTCTTGATCAGCAGCGGGAGCGCCGCCGCGAAGCCGATGAAGGAGCCGAAGGTGCCGACGTAGAGCCAGGTCATCACCCAGTTGTGCTTGCGCTTGAAGATGATCTTCTGCTGGCTGAAGGGCGTGGAGGCCACCTTCAGGTCGTTCTGCCCGAACCACGCGACGGCCGCCAGCACGATCAGGACCGGCACCCACACGAAAGCGGCGTTCTGGAGGTAGATCTCCGAACCGTCCGCCTTCTTCTGGCCCGCGCCGATCGCGAGGACCGAGGACGTGATCAGGATCGGGGTGAGGAGCTGGACGACCGAGACGCCGAGGTTGCCCAGGCCGCCGTTGATGCCGGTCGCGTTGCCCTTCTCCTGCTTCGGGTAGAAGAAGCCGATGTTGGCCAGCGAGGAGGAGAAGTTCGCGCCGCCGATGCCGCACAGGGCCGCGATGGCGATCATCGTGCCGTACGGGGTGTCCGGGTTCTGCACCGCGAAGCCCAGCCACAGCAGCGGCACGATCAGCACGACCGTGGAGAGCGCCGTGAAGCGGCGCTGGCCGATCATCGGGCCGATGAACGTGTAGAGGATCCGCGCGGTGCCGCCGGTGATGCCGGGGACCGCCGTCAGCCAGAACAGCTGGGACTGCGAGAAACCGAAGCCGACGTCCTTGAGGTTGGTCGCCGTGATGCTCCAGACCTGCCAGACCACGAAGGCCACGAGCAGGGCGGGCACCGCGATCCACAGGTTGCGGGTCGCGACCTTCTTCCCCGTGGAGCGCCAGAAGGACGGATCCTCCGGCGTCCAGTCCGTGATGGTGCGGCCGGGGCGGTACTGCGCCGGGTCGGCGAGCGACCTCCGCGCTTCCTTGGTGGCGGTACTCATTGCACTTCCTGAAGTCAAAGGGGCCTGACCTGCGAGAAAGGTCCTGACCTATCCAGACTCCACTGCCCCGGCGCGCCCGCGGCAGAGGACAACGCACCGGGGACGACGGTCCGAAGTCCCGTCGCCCGAGGCGCCGGCCGCGCTCCTGGCGGCCGGGCACCGCCGGATCGCGGTGGCGGCGCACCTGCCGGCCCCGGGCCGGTTCACGCAGGACCTGGCGGGCCGCGGCGCGTGGACGGTGTCGGCACCGCCGGCCGGGCCACCCGCGCGTGGCCCGGCCGGTGCTGGAGCGGTACGAGACCTCCGCGCGGGGCACCGGAGCCGTCCGGGCAGCGCGCCTGGCCTGCTGACGGCGGCACTCCTGGTCTGCTGGCCGGCATGGCCTACTCACCCATGATCGCCCGCAGTCCCGGCGAGGGGCACCGCACGGCGACCCCGCTGGAGCTGTTCTTCGACCTCTGCTTCGTCGTCGCGATCGCCCAGTGCGGCGCCCGGCTGGTGCACGCGGTGGCCGAGGGCCACCCCCTGACCGGGGTGATCGGCTACTTCTTCGTCTTCTTCGGCGTGTGGTGGGCGTGGATGAACTTCACGTGGTTCGCCTCCGCCTACGACTGCGACGACGTCCCGTACCGGATCGCGACGCTGGTCCAGATCGCGGGCGTCCTCGTCTACGCGGCGGGCGTGACCCGGGCCTCCGACGACAACGACTGGACGGTGGCCGTCATCGGCTACCTGATCATGCGCGTGGCGCTGACCGCCCAGTGGCTGCGGGCCGCGGCCGGGGAGAGCGGTCCGGCCCGCCGGGCGGCCCTGACGTACGCGGCGGGACTCGTGGTCTGCCAGGCGGGGTGGGTGGCGCTGCTGTTCGCCCCCGGCGACCTGAAGCGGTGGCTGTTCCTGGTGGTCGCCGCGGCCGAGCTGCTGGTGCCGGTGGTGGCCGAGCGCGGCCACCGGACGCCGTGGCACGCGCACCACATCGTGGAGCGGTACGGCCTGTTCACCATCATCGTGCTGGGCGAGACGATCGCCGCGAGCACGGTGGCGGTGAAGTCGGCGCTGGACGAGCACGAGGCCCTCGGCGAGCTGCTGCCGATCGCCGCGGGCGGCCTGCTGATCGTCTTCGCCGCCTGGTGGATCTACTTCGCGGTCCCCATGCACCAGCGGCTGACCTCCAACCGCGAGGCCATCCCGTGGGGTTACGGCCACCTGCTGATCTTCGCTTCGGGTGCGGCGATCGGAGCGGGCATCGAGGTCGCCGTCGAGCACGCGGTCGGCAAGGCGCACATCTCCCAGGCCGCGGCGAACGCCGCCGTCACCATCCCGTCCGCGCTCTTCCTGCTGATGGTGTGGCTGCTGCACTCCCGCTACTTCAAGCGCGGCGTCGCCCAGCAGCTGACCCTGCCGCTCGCCGCCCTCGTGATCCTGGCGTGCACCTGGACGGGCCCGTACGCCGTCCTGTACGCGGGCCTCGCCGCGACGGCCACGATCGCCGTCGGCCTGACCCTGGCCACCCGGGGCGGCCACCCGGACCGCGTCGCGCCCTGAGGCCGCCCCGCGGGGCCCCGGGTCCGCCGCCCGGCAACGGCACCGCGCCGGGCCGTCACCCCCGCGCCGCCGCGAGCGTTCTCCAGCGCGGCACAACGGCGCGACAGGAAGAGGCACGACCATGACACTCCCGGCTCAGCGACACGGCACCGCAGCGAGCCCCGGCCCCGGCGGGGAACTGGCCGAGCCCGGCTTCTGGCAGCTCCCGCCGGAGCACCGCCTGGCCGCCTTCGGCCGCCTCCGCGCCCTCGGCGCCCCGGTGTTCGTCCCCGAGGGGGCCGGGCGCGGGCACTGGGCCCTCGTACGGCACGCCCAGGTGCAGGAGGCCAGCCGCCTGCCCAAGGTGTTCGCGAGCGCCCCCGGGGTGACCACCCCCGAACCGGCCCGCTGGGTGCGCGCGCTGTTCGGGGACTCGATGGTCAACCTGGACGGCCCCGACCACGCCCAGCTCCGCAAGATCGTCCAACGGGCCTTCACGCCCCGCCTGCTGGCGGCCGCCGAGGCGGACGTCCACGCGGTGGCGGCCCGGATCGTGGACGACGTGCTGGAGGAGCGGCCGGACGAGTTCGTGTCGGCGGTGGCCTCCCGGCTGCCCCTGGAGGTCATCTGCAACATGATGGGCATCCCGGAGCGCTACCGGGCGGAGATCGCCGACCGCGTCAACCACGCCTCCGAGCACATCGGTGTGGAACGGGGCCTGGCCGCCCGGCTGCGGATGCCCGGGCGCGGCCTGCGGGCGCTGGCCCGGATGCAGCGGATGGTGGCGGGCATCGGCCGTGAGCGGCGCAAGCACCCCACCGACGACCTGATCTCGGCCCTGGTCCGCGCGAACGTCGACGGCCAGGCGCTCGGCGCACGCCAACTCGGCGCGTTCTTCTCCCTCTTGATGGTCGCCGGGGTGGAGACCACCCGCAACGCGATCACCCACGGGCTGACTCTGCTGACCGACCATCCCGTCCAACGGGAGCTGCTGCTCTCGGACTTCGAGGCGTACGCGGACGGCGCGGTGGACGAGATGATCCGCCACTCGACGCCGATCATCCAGTTCCGCCGGACGGTCGCCGCCGAACACACCATGGACGGGCACCTGTTCCGCCCGGGCGACAAGGTGGTCCTCTACTACGCCTCCGCCAACCGCGACGAGGCCGTCTTCACGGACCCGAACGCCTTCGACATCACCCGCTCGCCCAATCCGCACCTGGGCTTCGGCGGCGGCGGCCCGCACTTCTGCCTGGGCGCGCACCTGGCCCGGGTGGAGATGCGGGCGCTCTTCCGCGAGCTGCTGACCCGGCCGGTCGGGCTGCGCGCGGTGGGCCTGCCGGACCTGGCGGGGTCGAACTTCGACAACCGGGTCCGCTCGCTCGGGTTCGCCTTCGAACGGCCCTGAGCCCGGCGGCCCCTCGCGGGCGCCGGGCGCGGGGCTCGGACGCGGGCGTCAGACCTGGAGGGTCTGCACCGCGAGGACGCAGTGGGCACTGCTGGTGAGGACTTCCTCGTCGCCCGCGAAGCCCTGGAGGACCTCCGCCGTCACCGGGCGTCCCGGGACCGCCTCGGGCCAGGCGCGCGTGGCGAAGAGGAAGTAGACCTGGCCGCTCTCGTTGGCGGCCGCGACCCACTCGTCGGGGGCGGTGCAGGTGGCGTTCAGCCCGGGAAGGGTCAGCGTGACCTGGTTGCCGGCCATCAGCACGATCTGGACCGCGAAGGTGCGCGGGTTGCGGGTGCCGTCCATGACCACGTCGCCGATGGGCAGGCCGATCTCCTCGAGCAGCCCGCGCGCGGCCGTCTCGCCGGCCTCCGGGCCCTCGGGGCCGTCGCCGAGCGTGTAGGCGAGGAGGTAGGGGATGTCGTGCCCGTCGGAGGGGTCGCCGATCCAGGCGAGCACCGAAAGGGTGCCGAGGTGGGACCGGTCGATCTCGGCTTGAGTAGAAGTCATGCGCCGCACCCTAGTGGTCCGGCGCCCGGCCCTTTCACGGCCTTTCACCCGGGCGGGCTAGACCGCCCAGAAACCCCCTCCGGAATTCGTCTGCGTGTTCGCGTCCTGGTACTGGAGCCGGGCGATGGAGGCGTTTTCCGGAATTTCGAACACCACCCATCCCTCGGCCCGCTCACCCACCGCGAGGGAATCGAAGACGAGTGGTTTGCCGGTCGTCAGCTCGCCGGTGGGCACCACCGCGTGGCGCTGCCCCGCGCTGTCGTGCGCCCACATGCGTCCGAGCGCCCCGTACGAGTCCCCGCCGACGTTGACGAACGACATCGAGGCGGCCACCCAGCGCTTGCCCGCAGCCGGGGCGAAGTTCTTCTCGACGCTGACCGCGGGGTCCACGTACGCGTTCAGCACCGCCTCGAGGTGCCGTCCGACCTGCTGCCCGCGCACCCGTACGGAGTCACCCACCCGGGCGTCCTTCACGACGGGCCGCGCGGGCCCCCCGGCCCCCGGCTCCCCCTCGGCCCCCGGCGCCCCGTCGTCCACCGGGACGGCGGGCGCCGCGGCGGGCGCGAGCGCGGCACCCTCGGGGGCGCTCTGGCAGGCCGTGGCACCGAACAGGAGGAGCGGGAGCAGGGCGGCGGCGATGAGCGGGGCGGGGACGGCGGACTGGCGCATGCGGAATCCCTTCGGGGATGTATTTCGGTCAGTCTCACGCGCCCGAGCGGGCAATTGCACACACCGACACGAGTGTGCGGAGCCGCTTGCCGCCCATATGCCAGCACAATGCGTTCCGGCGGATTCCCGCCGACCGAATCCGCACCACGTCAACAGCCGCGTCCCTTTGGAGGAATCATGCGCGTTTCCCGCCCCCGCCTGGCCTTGGCGGCCCTTTCCGCACTGGCCGCCGCCACCGTTCTCACCGCCACCGCGAGCGCCGCCCACGGCGGTCAGGAGATTTCCGTACAGCGGGACGCGCGGATCGGTGGGGACGGCACCGTCACTCTTTCCGGGACCTACCGCTGCACTCCGCCGTCACCCGTGGGGACGGTTCAGATCGCCGCGACCGTCCTCCAGGAGGGCACCAGGCTGGGCTTCGGCGGCGGCGAGGCCGACTGCGACGGCGAGGTGCACCGCTGGGAGGCCACGGGCTCCCTGCGCCTGACGCCCGACGTCCGCCCGGGCGCCGCCGGCGCCCATGTCCGTCTTCAGGAGATCCGCCGCTCGGGCGGCCTGCTCCCCAGCTCGCTGCGCACCGTCGCGGAGGACCGCCGGGACATCGAGCTGCACCCGTCCCGCTGAGCGGCCCGGGGGACGCCACCGCTGACGCACCGGGTCCGGTAGCCGCCGCTACCGGCACTCGGGCGCGACGCCCGTCATCGACATGAACGCCGTCGACTGGCACCCGGGGTCCGCGTGCGGGCGCCCAGTCGTCCAGTCCACGACCGTCGGCACCCCGGCCGCCAGCAGGAGCAGCGCGAGGATGCCCGTCGTGGCGCCCCTGCCCAGCCTGCGCACGGGCGCTGCCCGGCCCGAAGACTTCCGTTCCATAGCCGCATCATCACCCTGCCCCCGGCGCCCCACAACTCGGCGTCACCGGATGGTCACCCCGCGCTCCGGGGGCTTCCCCCGGCGTCGAACTCGCACCACACCGCCTTGCCGTCGCCCCGGGACTCCACGCCCCAGTGCGTCGCCAGCGCGTCCACCAGCAGCAGGCCGCGCCCCGTCGTGGCGGCCTCGCCGGGGGTGCGCCGGCGCGGCCACACGCTGGAGCGGTCCTTGACCCACAGCCGGATCCGCCGGACCGGCTCCGGCAGCACCTCCATGGTCAGCACCGCTCCGCCGTCCGTGTGCAGCAGGGCGTTGACCAGCAGTTCCCCGGCCGCCAGCTCCACGTCGTCGGCGATCTCGGGCATGCCCCAGTCGTGCAGCGCCTGCCGCAGGGCGTGACGGGCCTCGGAGAGCCCCTCGGGGTCGGCCTGGTGGACGTACTGGTGGATGCGCGGCGCCCGGTGGGTGCCCGGGTCGGGGGCCCGGCGCAGCACCAGAAGGGCCACGTCGTCACCGGAGCCCCAGCGCTCCCACAGCCGGTCCAGGAGGTGGTCGGCGAGCGCCCCGGCCCCCTGCGGGCCGCTGCGCACGGCGTGCGCGAGGGCCTCCATGCCCTGGGTGATGGCGGTGCCGGGCTCCTCCACCAGGCCGTCCGTGCAGAGCACCAGCGTCTCTCCGGGGACGAGATCGAGCCGGGTCTCGGGGAACTCCTCCTGCGCGAAGAGCGTGGCCACGCCCAGCGGCAGCCCGCCGCGTACTTTGGGCCAGCCCGTACGCCCGTCCGTGTGCCGGATCAGCGGGCCGAGGTGGCCCGCGCGGACCGCCCGTACGCTCCCCGACTCCAGGTCCACCTGCGCGTACATGCAGGTCGCGAAGCGTTCGGTGTCCAGCTCGGCGAGGAACCGAGAGGCCCGCGCCAGCACGGTGGACGGCGAATGGCCCTCCCCGGCGTACGCCCGCAGCGCGATCCGCAGCTGGCCCATGATGGCGGCCGCGTGCGTGTCGTGGCCCTGTACGTCGCCGACCACGATGCCCACCCGGTCCCGGGGCAGGGAGATCACGTCGTACCAGTCGCCGCCGACCTCCCGCCCGCTCCACGCGGCGTGGTAGCGGACCGCGATCTCCCCGCCCGTGATCTCGGGGATCCGGCGCGGCAGCATCGCCGCCTGGAGGCCGGTGGCGAACTCCCGCTCCTGGTCGAACAGGAGCGCCCGCTGGAGCGACTGCGCCACGATGCCCGCGAGGCCCAGGCACAGGTTGCGTTCCTCCGGGCTGAAATCGGTGCGCCGCCGGTAGAAGAGCACCAGCCCGCCGATGGCCCGGGCCTGCGCGATCAGCGGCAGGTAGGCGGCGGCGTCGTACCGGATGCGGCCGAGGTAGTCCCGCAGCAGGGGGAACTCCTCGCCGAGCGCGGCCAGGGAGGTGACGAAGCGCGCCTTGCGGGTCAGGACCGTCTGCGACAGCGGCAGCGAGCCGTCCAGCCGGGTCGTGCTGCGCTCGCCGAGGATCTCCAGGGACTCCCCGCTCATCGCGATCATCTTCATGGTGCCGCCCTCGACGAGGCCGAGGGCCAGTCCGTCCGCGCCGAGCCGCTCCAGCGCGCCGGCCCCGGTCAGCGCGGCCGTGACGTCGTCGACCGTCACCGCCCGCGACAGGGCGTCCGTGGTCCGCTGCACGATCGTCGACTGCTGGGCGCGCGCCGACTCCAGTTTGCGCAGCTGCGTCGCCTGGGCCAGTTCGGCCGTGGCGTCCCGGACGATCCCCACGATCCGGCGGGCCCGCCCGTCCGCGTCCCGGAGCACCCGGCCCTGGGTGTGCGTCCACTGGTCGCGGCCGTCGCGGCGGTGCACCGTGAAGTACGCGCCGTACGTCTCGCCGCCGCTGTCCAGGACGGCCACCACCGTCTCGCCCAGCCGGGCGCCGTCCTCGGGCGGGATCCGTACGCCGAGCCCTTCCGGCGTGCCGTCGAACTCGGCCGGCTCCAGGTCGAAGACGGTCATCCCGGCCTCGTCCAGCGCCAGGGTGCCGTCGCCGAGGTCCCACTCGAAGCTGCCCATGCCGTTCAGCGCGAGCCGCTCGCCCGGTCCGGTCAGGGGGGACCGCCGGCGCTCCTCGGGGCTGTCGCGCTCCGCCGCTGCCATGAGACGCACACCCCCTAACGGCCGGGCCAGTACGGTTGCGAGATCAGCCGCTCCCACTCCTCGTCAGGATGCCCCGGAAGGGTGCGCCCGGCCTCCCGCCAGCGTGTGACGAGGGACAGGTAGATCGGCGGCTGGGCGGGGTAGGCGGGCGCCGCGTACGGGGCACGGTCGTACCCGGCGTTCGTCGCGTAGGGCGGTCGGTCGTACCCGGCGTTCGTCGCGTAGGGCGCACGGTCGTACCCGGCGGTCCTGCCCGGCGCGGGCTGTTCCCCCCGGCTGGCGGGGATCCGTACCCAGCCTCTGCCTTGTGCTCGCTCCCCGCTCATCGCGGACCCCTCTCACCGCGGCTCTCACCGCAGGTACGTCTTCGGATGCCCGGCCGTGGCGCGGTCGGTCCGTGCGGCGCCGGTGGAGCCCGGCAGCGGACCCCGGGCGCCGAGGCGCCTGCGGACTCCATCCACCAGTCTCCCCGCCGTGAAGCCCGCACCGTGCACGAATCGCATGGAAGGGCCGAATGAGGGAGCCGTCAGCAGCCCCGCGAAGAACAGTCCCGGCCACGAGGACTCGAACCCGGCGCTCAGCTCAGGCGTCCGGCTCTGCCCCACGGTCTCCAGCGCGGCCCGCAGCCCCGCGTCGAGGAGTTGGAGCCGGTCCAGGTCGGGGCTGAAGCCGGTCGCCGCGATGACGTGCGCGGCGTCCAGCACCAGCGGCTCCCCGGACGGGGAGGTCAGCTCCAGCCGGGTGCGGTCGCCCACCGCCGTCGCCCGGTGCAGCCGGTGCCCGAGCAGGGCCGGTACGCGCCGCTCGAAGCGGTCCCGCAGCCACCAGGCGCCCGCCGGGCCCAGCGCGGTCGCCGCGATCCGCTCCCGGGTGGCGGCGGGCAGCCGGTGCACCGCCCAGGGCAGCTCCGACCACACCCAGCTGCGCCAGCCGGTGCCCAGCCCGCTGTGCGGTGCGCGCAGGGCGCGCAGCGGGGGCCGGCTCAGGGGCTGCGGCGGCGTGTTCCAGTTCAGCCGGGCGCGCCGGGCCACCAGGCAGGGCCGGGCGCCCTGCTCGGCCAGCAGGGCGGCGGTCTCCAGGGCCGCCTGTCCGGCGCCGAGCACGGCGACCTCGCTCCCGGCGAAGCGGGCCAGGTCGCCGTGGCCGCTGCTGTGCGAGTAGTGCGCGGGGGGCAGGTCCCGCAGGGCCCGGGGGTGGTGGACGAAGGGCATCACCCCGACCGCGAGGGCGATCGTACGGGCGAGGAGCGGCGGTCCCTCGGCGGTGTGGACGCGGAAGCCGGCGCCGTGCGGGGTCACCTCCGTCACGGTCACCTCCTCCACCTCGGGCACGGCGTGGCGGGCGAACCACATCCCGTACGCGCTGAACGTTCCGATCGGCAGCGGAGTGCCGTGCTCCGCCGCCGTTCCGCGCGTGGCGCAGTAGTCGGCGAGCGAGTGCCGCCCGTCCGGTGCGGACAGGTTGGAGGACCAGGGCTCCGACTTCAGGTACATGCCGCCGGGCATGTGGTCGCGCCAGGAGGCCATCGGCCGCCCGAGCACGCGCACGCCGAGCCCGGCGCCCGCCGCGTGCGCGGCGATCGACAGCCCGTACGGGCCCGCGCCGATCACCACGAGATCGTCCGTCCGTGTCACAGCCGCCGTCCTTTCCTCTCCACGGTCAACGGGTCACCAGCTCGTCCGGCTCCGCCGGGGCCTCCGGCGGGGCCGGCCGGGAGGCCGCGGCGCCGCCCGCGGCGTCCGGCCGGTCGCGGCCGCGCTGGCGGGGGGCGCGGACCACCGCACGGGCGGTCCGGCGGCCGTGGGCGGGTACCCCGCGCAGGGCGCGCACGCCCTTGCCGGCGCCCCGGCCGAGGAAGGCGGCCAGCATCGCCAGGAACGGCAGCGGGTCGTCGGACGCGAACCAGGCCGCCTCGACCCGCCCCCGCTCGCCCCGCGGCAGCACCCGCGCGGGTCCCCGCCCCGCGGTACCCGCCGGCTCGGCAGCGGCAGGGGGCGGGGCGGGGGCCGCGGCCGCGGCCCCGGGCGCGGACCGGGGTCCGGCGACCACCGGCCCGGTCCGCCGGCCGGGGACCGCCTGGGCGCCGACGGCGGGCCGGACGGGAGGTACGGGAGGTACGGGAGGGGCCGGCCGGCCGGGGGGCACCCTCGGAGCGGCCCCCGCCGCGGGGGGCCTGGGGCCCGCCGGGAGGCGGCGCGGCAGCGACCCGCCCCGCAGCAGCGACAGCAGCGCGTAGTTCTCGGCGACGAACACCCGGCCCGGGCCGCCCGACGGCTCCGGGACCCGCTGCCCCGTCAGGTCCAGGTACATCGCCTGGACGACGTCCAGCCCGGACGCGTCCGTGAACAGCCGGAACTGCGCCCCCGGCCGGGGGTTGAAGTCCACCAGCCGGAAGGTGCCGCGCTCGTCCCGGCGGAAGTCCAGGTCCAGGATCCCCTGGTAGCCGAGGCGTTCGGCGAGCTTCAGCCCCGCCTCCTCGACCGCCGGGTCCGGCAGCCAGCGGCCCACCGCCGTCAGGCCCGTCCGCACCGGCCAGGACATCTCCTTGCGGCCCGAGCCGGCCAGCAGCGGGCGTCCGCCGCGCGCGAAGGCCCCGTGGAAGAACCAGTCGGTGTCCGGCCCGGCCGGCAGGAACCGCTGGAGCAGCAGCCTGCTCCCGGCCTCGGCCGAGCGTTCGTAGAGGCGGCGCGCCTCGGCCACGGTGTGCACGAGCTGGGTGCTGCGCAAGCCGTCGGCCCCGGCGGGCAGCAGCCACGGCCGGCTCCACTTGGCGATCACCGGCAGCCCCAGGCTCCACGCGGCCTCCGCCGCCTCCGCCCCGCTCGCCGGGATCACGGTCTCCGGGTGCGGGACGTCCCACCGCGCGCAGAGCCGGGACAGCTCCGCCTTGTCCGCCACCCGGGCGGGCAGGTGGTCGGGCTGATGGGGGATCCGGAAACGGTCCGTCAGGCCGGGGGCGATCCGGGACACGGCGATGGCGCTCAGATCGTCCATGGCGATGAGGACGGCGGGCCGCCCGATCCGCTCGGACACCCCGGCCAGGCACTCCCGCAGCGCCTCGGGCGCCTCCGGGTCCAACCCTCCGTCAGGTCCCGCGTGCACGGCGCGCAGATACCGCGAACGCCCCATGGGACCTCCCCCGGCCTCGACGACGGCATGGACCTCCACGCCCTTGCGGCCAAGGGATCTGACGGCGCCGAGGGTTCCGTGGTGGAACGGATTGCGATCGAGTCTGAGCAGGACGGCCGGCACATGGTTGGTGAACGCGTGCATGGGAACGGTGTCTTTCACCTAGTCGGACCAAGCGGGGAGGGTGCGCAGCTGCGAATGGCCTAGGCGGCGGTGACCGAACAGGCCATTCGTCAGATCTGATGTCTAACGTCTCTGGTAAGCACACCGATTCAGGAAAGCCCGGGAGACGCCATGCCCAGACCACGCCGCCGACTGGCGAGCACCTGCATCGGTACGGTCACGGCCGGACTGCTTGCGACCGGGGCCGCGCTCGCGGCACCCGAGGAGGACCGGCCCAAGGGCTCCGACATCGCCATGGGCGCCTATCTCGACTACGGGCCCCCCGGGGTGGCCCGCATCCCGCTCCTGTCGCGCTGGCTGGGCGGCAGGGAGATCCGGGTGGGGCACACCTATCTCCCGGGCGACCAGTGGGCGGGCATCGAGGGGAACGTGTCGTTCCTCGCGGACTGGGCCGCCTGGCGGCTGGCCGACGACGACCGGATGTTCGTCCTCAACGTGCCCATGCAGGCACGGAACGAGGAGCGGGTGCCCGACTACCAGGTGGCCCAGCTGATCCGGGCGGGCGCGGAGGGCCAGTACGACCGGCACTTCCGCAGGCTCGCCGAGAAGCTGGTGGCGCTGGACGTCCCGGACACGGTGATCGTGCTCGGCTGGGAGATGAACGGCACCACCTACACCCACCGCTGCGGGCCGGACCCGGAGGGCTGGAAGACGTACTGGAAGCGCGCCGTCAGCGCGATGCGGTCCGTGCCGGGACAGAAGTTCAAGTTCGATTTCGCCCCGAACCGGGGTACGGACGCGATCGGCTGGACCAAGTGCTACCCCGGCGACGACGTGGTCGACATCATCGGGATGGACTCGTACGACCAGGCTCCCGGCCGGACCTTCGACGACCAGATCACCCAGCCGTACGGACTCCAGCAGCACGTCGACTTCGCGAAAGCACACGGCAAGCGGATCTCCTACCCGGAGTGGGGGCTGTTCCGGCACGGGGACAATCCGGAGTACGTGCGCCGCATGCTGAAGTGGATCGAGCAGCACAAGCCGCTCTACCACACCATCACCGACTACTGCCCGCACGGCGTGTGGCAGTGCAAGCAGAACCCGGACTCGGCGAAGGTCTTCCGCGACGCGCTGACGCCCGAGAAGCCCGGCCCGGTGATCCCGACCCCGGTGATCCCGACGCCCGTGATCCCGACCCCCGTGGTTCCCACTCCCGTGGTTCCGACCCCGGTCGTCCCGACCCCGCAGGTCCCGACCCCCGAGATCCCCACCCCGCAGGTTCCCACTCCGGAGATCCCGAGCCCGGTCGCCCCGAGCCCGGTCGTGCCCAGCCCGCTCGTCCCCGCACCCGAGGTCCCGACTCCGCAGGTCCCGACTCCGCAGGTCCCGACCCCGGAAGTCCCGGCGCCCGAGGTCCCCTCGCCGGTCGCGCCGAGCCCGGTGGTCCCGAGCCCGGTGATCCCGAGCCCGGTCGTCCCGGCGCCCGAGAGCCCGGCGCCCTCGCCCTCGCCCGCGGCGCCGAGCCCGCTCGTCCCGACGCCCGCGCCCCTGCCCACGCCGCCCAAGCCCCAGCCGCCGAAGCCGCCGGCCAACAGCAAGCAGTGGTGCGTGCCGCTCAACTTCGGCGAGTGGCTCTCCAAGCTGGTCGGCAAACAGTCGGTCTGCGTCCAGGTCGACTGGAAGGACGGCTACGGTTTCTGGCCCTTCTAGCCCGGCCGGTCCGGCCGGCCCGGCCGGCCGGGTCACCGCACCCGCAGTTCGTTGAGCCGCGCCCGCCAGTCCCTGGCGGCCGGCAGCGCCTCCCGCAGTACGTCCACCGCCCGCCCGCGCCCCGCGAGCTGCGACTCGTGCAGCCGCAGCAGGGGCGCGAGCGCGGTCGTGGCCAGCAGGAACCGCTGGTTGACGACCGTCTCGGGCCGCCAGTGGTTCTTGTACGGCTCATTGCCGCGCAGGAAGCTGACCACCGGGCGGCCGTCGGCCAGCGCCCGGCCGGCCTCGTAGCGCAGCAGCAGCGTCGCCACGTCGACCTTGCGCGTGCGCAGGTCCGGGTCGGCGCCGTACAGGTAGCCGCCGCTCAGCCCGGCCGACAGCAGCGTCACGTTCGCCGCCACCACCTCGCCGTCGAGGCGGAACTCCGTCAGCCGGCCCTCCCCGGCCCGCACCATCCGCCGGGTGGCCCGGGTCAGGTGCTCGGCGAACCGGGGCCTCAGGTGCTCGGGGGTCACCCCGCGGCCGCGCCACTGCTTCTCGTGCAGCCGCAGCAGGGTCCGTACGGCGCGCGGCACCTCCTGCTCGGTGACCTCGTGCTCCTCGATCCCGGCCGCGTCGGTCTTGCGGAGCTTGGCCCGCACCCGCTGGCCCCCGGAGGCCGGCATCCGCTTGACCAGCTCGTCGAAGGGGAGCGTCGGCAACTCCATGCAGGTGGAGTCGGTGAGCTTGCTGCGGGCCCCCGTCCAGTGCTCGTACACGCCCTCCGCCGCGGCCCCCGGGCGCACCTCCCTCAGGTCGACGACCGCGCTCCGGGCGGCCCGGTGCAGCCCGCGGGCCAGCGCCGGGACGACCTGGCCGGCGTGCTCGGCGGCCACGAGCACGTCGAAGTAGTCGGTGATGTTGCCGCCGAGCGGCACCAGCAGCGGCAGCGGCCGGTGAACGAGCATCAGCGCGGCCGCGCCGACCAGCTCCCCGTCGCGCCGCACCAGGACGATCCGCAGCCGGCCCTCCTTCCCGTACGACAGCCACCAGGAGTGCAGCCAGGCGTGGCTCTGGAAGGGGGTGGCGGTGGGACAGCCGCGGACGAGCCGGTTCCACGGCTCCTCCAGCGCGGCGAACTGCCGGGGATCGCGGCACAGCGTCACCGCCAGGGCCCCGGCGGAGCCCGGACTCATCGCACGGACTCCTTCTCCTTGGTCTCGGCGTGGTCGCCCTGCGCCGGGAGCGTGGCGTACTCCTCGACCGGGGGCGCGCCCGCGGCGACGGCCGCGCCGGCCTGGTCCCGGCGCCGTCCGCGCGCCGGGCGGGCCAGCAGCCACAGCCCGCCCAGCAGACCGCCCGCGCACATCCCGACGGCGCCGCTGATCGGCGCGGACGGGGAGGCCGGGTCGGTGGGGGCCACGGCCTGGTTGAACAGCAGCAGCTGGACGCCGGTGTTCTTCGCGGCCTGATTGCTGCTCAGGGACAGCGCGTCCGCGACGGCGTTGGCGATGTCGGCGGCCTCGGCGGGGCTCTTGGAGGTGCCGGTGATGGCGATCATCGGGGACTCGGGGGAGGTCTCCGCCCGCACCTGGGTCCGCAGCCGCCGCACGGTGATGCCCGCGCGCGGCTGGGCGTACGCGAGGGTGGAACTGCTGGTGGCGATGCGGGCGTACGCCTGGGCGAAGCCCAGCGCGGTGGCCGGCTCGGTGGTGTCGTCGGGAACGGCGACGACGTAGCTGGTGGCAGCGTACTCGGGGGCCTTGAGCACCCCGTACGCACCGCCCGCGGCCAGCCCGAGCAGGGCGCAGGCGGGCAGCGGCCACCACGCGGGCGGCGGCACGAGCCCGCGACGGGCGGCCTTCTTCTTCTCCGAGCGGTGGTCGGGCTTCTTCTGGTCGGCGGTGTCGGCCATGGGCGTGCTCGCTTCCTGGGAGTGGAGAGAGTTCTCGGGGTCCCGGCCGTTCCCGTGGCCGGGGGTGTGCGGATCAGCCGGGCCCGGGCGCGCCGGCCCCGTTCCGTCCGGAGCGGGGGCGGGCCGGGTCCGGGGGCGCCGGGGGCGCCGGCGCGGGCCCCGGTGTCCTTGCCGGCAGCGGGGACGCGGCGGCCGGTACCGTCCGGGCCCGGTCCGCCGGCCCGGCCAGCGCGAGGGCGTAGACGTCCAGGAGCCGCTCCGCGCTGCGGGCGATGTCGTAGCGGCGGACCACGGGCGGCGGCGGCAGCCGTCGGGCGCCCGCCTCCATGTGGCCGCGCAGGGCCGCGACCAGCTCCTCCGTGCCGGTGCCGATACGCCGGGCGCCGGGCGCCTGGGCGGCCGGCAGGTCGTCGATGGCGGGACAGGTCACGTGCAGTACCGGCAGGCCCGCGGCCAGCGCCTCCACCACCGCCAGGCCGAACGCCTCCTCCCGGGACGGGGAGACGAAGACGTCCATGGCGGCCAGCAGCGCCGGGATGCCCGGGGTGCGGCCGTCGGCGCTGTCGCCGAGCGGGTCCCGCTCCCCCAGCAGGTGAATGCGGCTCTGCGCGCCCAGCTCGGCGGCCAGCAGCCGCAGCGCGGCCCGCTCCGGCCCGTCGCCGGCCAGCAGGAGGTGCGCCCCGGGCAGCGCGGCGACGGCCCGGACGAGGACGTCGAACCGCTTGCCCGGCACCAGCCTGCCGACGCCGCCGACGACGAAGGCCCGTTCCGGCAGCCCGGTGCGGGCGCGGGTGGAGCGCCGTACGCCCTCGTCGAAGCGGAAGCGGACGGCCTCGATGCCGTTGGGCACGACGTGCACCCGCGCGGCCGGCACCCCCCAGCCCTCCAGCCGGGCCGCCACGGTGTCCGAGACGGCCACGGTCGCGGCGCCGAGGCGCTCGCTGGCCAGGTACAGGGCCCGTACGCCGCCCGACAGCGCCCGGCCCTCGATCTCGCCCGCGCCGAGGGAGTGCTCGGTGGCCACGGTCGCCCCGACGCCGGCGAGGCGGGCCGCGAGCCGCCCGTACACGCAGGCCCGGTACAGGTGCGTGTGCACGAGGTCGTACCGGCCGCGGCGGATGAACTTCACCATCCTCGGCAGCGCGCCCAGGTCCCGGTTCCCGTTCATCCCCAGGTGGACGACGCGCACCCCGTCGGCGCGCAGCCCCTCGGCGACCGGCCCGGGGTTCGTCAGCGTCAGTACGTCGCAGGGCATGGGCAGGTGCCGCAGCAGCAGCCGCAGCTGCTGCTCGGCGCCGCCCACTCCGAGCCCGGTGATGATGTGGAGCGTCCGGGCCTCCCGCACGTCCTTGCGTACGTCCTTCACCGGCGCACCCCCCGCCGGAGCTCCCGCACCTGGTGGCGCAGCCGCTTGATCCGCAGCCGCGCCCCGCCGTCGGCCTGGCTGACGTGGGTGCGGGGCAGCGCGTGCCGTCCGGCGAGCGGGCCCGGGTCGATGGCGCAGGCGTAGCCGTACCCGGCGGCCCGTGTCGCGTCGACGACCCGGGCGTCGAGGTGCCCGTACGGGTAGCAGAAGCCCTCGGGCAGGGTCCCGGTCAGCCCGCCCAGCAGGTCGCGGCTGCTCCGCAGCTCCTGCGCGAGCACGTCGTCGTCGGCGGCGGTGAGGTCCTGGTGGAGCAGCCCGTGCGAGCCGATCTCCTGTCCGGCGGCGGCGACTTCGCGGACGCCCTCGGCGGTGAGGAGGCCCTTGCGCGGGCCCAGCGGGTCCCACACGTTGTCGACGCCGAGCCGGCCGGGCAGCACGAAGAGGGTGGAGGTGCAGTCGTGGCGGCGCAGCAGCGGCAGGGCCCGGGTCAGGAAGTCGGTGTACCCGTCGTCGAAGGTGAGGCCGACGAGCCCGTCGCCGCGTCCGGCGGCCCGGGCCCGGAGCAGTTCACCGACGGACACGCCGCGCAGGCCCCGGGAGCGCAGCCACAGCAGCTGGGCCTCCAGGGCGCGCGGGGTGACGGTGATCCCGTACGGGTCCTCGGCGGGGTCGGTGAACTCGGCGACCGAGTGGTACATCAGGACCCACGGCGAAGCGGCCCGTCGGGCGGGGACCACCACGGCGGCGGGAGCCGTGTCGGTGTCAGCGGACATTGCGGAACCTCTGCGTGAGCTGGGAGGAGAGCTGGGCGATCTGACCGGGCAGGGCGGTGACTTCGAGTGCGCGTATGGCCATGCCGGTGGCCCCGAACATGGCGGGGACGAGCAGGCAGCCGAGGGCGGCGCTGACCGTCGGGTCGGGGATCATCGGGCCGGCGATCCAGCCGGTGCCGCAGGCGGCGACGGCGGCGACGGCGAGCCGGCCGATGCTGACGGCGACCCGGCGGACCTGGATGGCGACGATCCGGGAGCCGAGGCCGGTGAGGAGGAGGACGGCGGTGGTGCTGATGCCGGCGGCGTTGGCGGCGGCGATGCCGTAGGTGCCCCACCAGCCGACGGCGAAGGCTCCGGCCACGATGTTGACGAGGAGTCCGGCGCCCATCGCGAGCGCCGGGAACCAGGTGGGCCGGGCGGTCGAGAAGAAGGGCCGGGAGAGCGCGCCGACGAGGCAGTGGCCGAGGAGTCCGAGTCCGTAGACCCGCATGACGGAGGCGGTGGCGAGGGTGTCCTCGTGGGTGAAGGCGCCGCGTTCGAAGAGGACCTGGATGATCTGCGGGGCGTAGCCGATGACGAGTGCGGTCCCCATCAGGACGGCGAGGGAGGCCAGCGCGAGGTCCTGCTCCACGCGGCGGCGGGCCTTCTCGCGCTCTCCGGCGGCCATGGCCTGGGCCACCACCGGGAAGGTGACGGTGCAGATCATCAGCGACAGCACCATCGGCATCTGCGCCACCTTCTGGGCGTAGTTCAGGTGCGAGATGGCGCCGGAGGGCAGGGAGGCGGCGAGGAACCGCTCCACCAGGACCTGGGACTGCCGGAACACCGCGAAGAAGATCACGGGCGCGATGAGGCCGAAGGCGATGAGGGTGGGCCGGTCGCGGTCGCGCTGGCTGCGGGGGGCGCGCTTGGCCCGGGCCGGCCCGAAGCCGACGTTCCGGATGAAGGCGGGCAGTTGGACGAGGACCATCAGCAGCCCGCCGACGGCGACCCCGGCGGCCGCCGCCCGCACCCCCCACAGGGCGTGCAGGGCGAGCATGGTGCCGATGATGCCGACGTTGTACGAGACGTAGATCGCGGCCGGCGGTACGAACGACCGGTGCGCCCGCAGCGCGGCGCTGAAGTACCCGGCGATCCCGAAGGTGAGCACGGTCAGCGCGGTCAGCCGGGTGCACTGCACGGCCAGCCCGGGATCGGGCAGGCCCGGCGCGAGGACGGCGACGACGAGCGGCGCGGCGACGATGAGCACGGAGGCGACGGCGGCGAGCAGCACCGCCAGCCGCGGCAGGGTCGCCGCCACCAGCATCCGCACGGGGTCCTGCGCGCGGGCCTCCTTGCGGGTGAGCCCGGCCCGGCCGGCGGCCCGCCGGGCCAGGGCGTGGCTGAAGGCGGGGACCATCAGCAGCGCCATGGCGTCCTCGATGAGGAGCGTCGAGGCCATCTCCGGCACGGTCCACGCGATGAGGAAGGCGTCGCTGTCGTGCCCGGCGCCGAAGAGGTGCGCGATGGTCTGGTCGCGTACGAGCCCGAACACCGCCCCGGCGGCGGTGAGCCCGGCGGTGACGGCGGCGGCCTTGGCGAGGAACCGCCCCAGCGGCGCGGGCGCGTTCCCGCCCGGCGAGGCGGGCGTCCGCGGGGGCGCGGCCGCGGCGGCCCGGCGGGTGGCGGCCCGGCGGGTGGCGGTCCGGACCCCGGGGGCGGCGCCGCCCGCGTACCGGGCGGGCCCGGCGGGCCCGGCGGGCCCGTACGCCCCGGCGGCGGGCTCCTCCGCGCCCCTGGGCACGACGCGCACGCTGCGGGGTTCCGCGGCGGCCCCGGGGTGAGCGCCGGGGCCCCGGGCGCCCTGGCGGCGGACACGGTCCCGCGCGGCGGGCCCGGCGGGCTCCCCCGGCGGCCGGTCCGGGTCCGGGGCGGCCGCCGGGCCGGCGGTGAGGTCCGGGGTCCCCGGCACACGGGTGGGGCCCGCCCCGGCCGGAGGGCCGGAGGCGGGCCGCCAGGGCGTGGTGTCCGTCACCGGCCGGCCGCAGCCGAGGCGGTGCGCGGGCCGGCCGCAGGGCCGCCGCGCCCGGCCTCGGTGTCCCGCGGGGGAAGGGCCCACCAGGCGGCCAGGCCGATGATCACCCCGGTCAGGACGGTGGACGGTCCGCCGATGTCCGCGTAGAGGAAGTCGGTCAGCTGCCAGGCGAGCAGGCCGACCGCGATCAGCCCGCAGTCCCGCGCCGGCCCGCCGCCCGCGAGCCGTCTCAGGCCCGCGACCAGCAGCGCCGCCCAGCCGCCCACCAGGGCGGTCAGCCCGATCAGGCCCTGCTCGCTGAGGATCAGGAGGTACATGTTGTGCGGGGACAGCAGCGGCTGGCGGACGTACGCCTGCCCGGCCCCGGCGGTGTCGCTGCCGGAGGACAGCCCCAGCGAGGAGTGCCCGTCCCGGTGGGCGGGGAACCCCTTGAGGCCCACCCCCGCCGCCGGCCGCTCGCGCCACATCGACTCGGCGGCGGCCCACATCGTGTAGCGGTCGGTCACGGACTGGTCGGGGGCGCTGGAGACCTGGGTGATGGAGGTCAGCCGCTCCGCGACCATCTCGGAGCCGACCCCGAGCCCGCCCACCAGCACCACACCGGTCGCGGCCAGCGCGAGGAGCACCGTCAGCGCCCGCCGGATCCCGGCCAGCAGCATCACCAGCACGGCCGCTCCCAGGGTGGCGATCCAGGCGCCCCGGCTGAACGACAGAACCAGCGGCAGGGCGAGCGCGAGCGCCGCGCCCGCGGCCGCCCGGCGGACCGTGCGGGGCAGTCCCGGCGCCAGCGCGGCGGCGGTCGCCACGATCAGCCCGTACGCCACGACGGTGGCCATGCCCATGACGTCACCGGGGCCGAAGGTGCCCACCGCGCGGATGTCCTCGCCCTGGTACGAGGCCCCGGTGCGGGTCGCGAACTGCACGACCCCGACCGCTCCCTGGACCAGCGCCAGCACCACGAAGCACCCGGCGGCGATCCGGAACTCCCCGGCGTCGCGGACCAGCAGCACCACGGCCGCCGGGACCAGGACGAAGACCTGGAGGTAGCGCACGAAGCCCGGCAGGGCGGCGTACGGGTCGCCCGCCGTCACCGTCGCCACCGCGAGCCCCACGGCGGGCGTCCCGAGGACCAGGACGCCCAGCGGGCTCAGCTCGCGGACCCGCCCGCGCAGCGCCTGCACCGCGCAGACGAACACCAGCAGCAGCGAGGCGGCGTCGGCCGGTCCCACCTTGCCGGAGGCGGTCGCGTCGCCCGCCGGGAGCGGGGCGAGCAGGAACAGCACGGTCGCGGCGAGCGGCAGCAGCGGCCAGTGCCGGCGCAGCAGGTCCGGCAGCCCGGACCGTACGCGGTGCGGGGACACGGCCAGGCTCATCAACTGCCCCCCAGCCGGAAGCGGAAGAAGGAGGCCGCGGTGCGGGCGAGGATCCACAGGTCCTGCCACAGCGACCAGGTGTCGATGTAGTGGTTGTCGAAGCGGGCCCGGTCCTCGATGGAGGTGTCCCCGCGCAGGCCGTTGATCTGGGCGAGCCCGGTGATGCCGACGGGCATCCGGTGACGGGCCTCGTAGCCGGGGTGGACGGTGGAGAACTTCGCGACGAAGAAGGGCCGTTCGGGCCGCGGGCCGACCAGGCTCATGTCACCGCGTACGACGTTCCACAGCTGCGGCAGCTCGTCCAGCGAGGACTTGCGCAGGAAGGAACCGACCCGGCTCATCCTGCGGTCCCCGGCGACCGTCCAGCGGGTGGCGGACTCGTGGGCGTCGGCGCGCAGGGTGCGGAACTTCAGCAGGGTGAAGGGGCGCCCGTACAGGCCGGCCCGTTCCTGCCGGAAGATCACCCCGGGACCGTCGCAGGTCCGTACGGCGAGCGCGCACAGCGCCATCACGGGTGCGGCGGCGACCAGGGCGAGCAGGGCGAGCGCGGCGTCGATGCCCCGCTTGGCCCAGCGCTCCAGCGGCCGCGCGGGGCGGGGCAGCAGCGGCTGGACGGCGTACCCCCACAGCTGGTCGGCGGGGTGCGCCAGCCGCATGCCGGTGACCTTCGCGGTTCCGGCCGGGTCGGCGAGCCAGAGCCGGCAGCCGTGGTCGTGGAAGAGGCGGACCAGCGAGGCCGTGCGCTCGTCGGCCTCCGGCGGGCGGGTGAACACCGCGTGCCGCACCGAGTTCTGGATGACCGCGCGGCGGACGTCCTCGTGGGTCGCGAGGACCGGCAGGGGGCCGGCGTCCGCCGCGTCCCCGGGGGCGGTGCCGGCGAGGCCGACGGGCCGCAGCCCGTACTCGGGGCGGCCGTGCAGGGCGGCGGCCACCGCCCCGGCCCCGGCGCCGGGGCCGACGACGAGCGCGGAGTCGGGCCTGCGGACGGCGGTGCGGCGCCGGAGCTGGTTGACGACCCCGCGGCCCGCGCACGCCAGGACGACCTGGAGGCAGACGGCGGTCAGCAGCGCGGCCCAGCCCAGGGCCCGGCCGGGGGCCACGGCGGCGACGACGGCGGCGGTTCCGGCCCACAGGACGGCGGAGCGCCCGGCGAGCGCGGGGAGTTCGAGGAGGGCGGAGGGGGCCAGGCGCGGCCGGTACAGCCCGGCCTGCGCGTGCAGCGCGGCCAGCAGCACGGCGGCGGGTACGGCCGCGGCGGCGGGCAGCGCCGCGGTACCCAGCGGGGCGGCGGCGGGCAGGGCCGCCGCGGTGAGGACGGCGGCGAGGGCGTCGGCGGTGAGCAGCGGGAGCACCCCGTCCCGGCGGCGGACCCGCTGCGGCCGCAGGGCGGGCCGGGCCAGGCCGGCCCGGGGCCCGCGCGGGGGGTGGATGGCGGCCCGGGAACGGCGGACGGCGGTGGTCGCGGCGGCCGCGCCGCCGTGCCCCGTGCCGCCCTGCCCGGTGTGCCGGGCGGGTGCGCTGTCCATCGTCATCGGCTGATGCGCTCCTGGTTCAAGGGCCGGGGCCTGCCCAGCAGTTCGTGGTACAGACTGGTGACCGCGTCCGTGGTCCGCCGCACATCGAATTCGGTCCGGGCGTGCTGCCGGGCCTGCTCGCCGAGTTCGGCGAGGAGCCGCGGTTCGGCGAGGAGCCGTCCCAGGGCCTTGGCCAGGGCCGTCGGGTCCTCCGGCGGTACCAGGCACAGCCGTCCCTGGCCGGACGGCAGGCTCTCCCGGGCTCCGCTGACGTCCGAGACCAGGACCGGGCGGCCGCAGGCCATGGCTTCGAGCGGGGCGAGCGCCATGCCTTCCCACCGCGACGGCAGTACAACGAGATCGGCGGCCCGAAGCCACGGTCGGATGTCGGGGGCGGGGCCCGCGAAGAGGACTCCGGGCGGCGCGGCGCGGCGCAGCCGCTCGGTGTCGGGGCCGTCCCCGACGAGTGCGAGCCGGGCCCCGGGGACCGTGCCCAGCACCTCCGGCCAGGCCCTCAGCAGGACGTCCTGGCCCTTCTGCGGGCAGATCCGGCCGACGCACACGACGAGCGGTCCGTCGCCCCGGAAGGCGGCGGGCAGCGGCAGTCCGGCCCGGGCGCCGGCGCGGACGGGGCCGGGGTCGGGGTCGGGGCCGCCGGGACCGAAGTGGTCGAGGTCGACGCCGTTGCGGATCACCGACCAGCGGGCGGTGATCCCCTCGGTCTCCCCGGCGCGGCGCTCGGCCTCGCTGACGCAGAGCACCCGGTCGGCCCAGCGGGCCCCGTACCGCTCCCAGCGCAGGGCGAGCGCGCCGGTGGCCCCGGAGACGGCGTCGAAGGACCAGGCGTGGGGCTGGAAGACGGTGGGTACGGATCCGCGTGCGGCGAGCCGGCCGGCCAGTCCGGCCTTGGCGCTGTGCGCGTGCAGCAGGTCGGGGCGGACGTGGCGGAGCAGCCGCCGGGCGCCGATCACCTCGGCGGGCAGTCCGGGCCCGGGGGCCCGCCCGGCCCGCCAGGTGAGCACCCGCGCACCGGCTTCCCGGGCGGCGTCGGCGAGGAACCCGCCGGGCGGGCAGCCGACGACGGCGCGCAGGCCCGCGGCGCTCTGCGCGCGGACGAGGTCGACGACGACGCGGGCGACCCCGCCGTCGACGGGCTGGACGAGGTGGAGGACGGTCGGCAGGTGACCTGCCAAAGGCTGTGTGGGCACGTGGAGTGGTCCCCTGGGTTCAGCGGCGCGCGTCTGTCTGTACGAAGAGCACACCGAGGAAATGACCCTGACTTTCGCCCGTGAACCTGAAGCTCAGACTGCGGGCACCACCGGACAGGGCGGGACTCAAATCGAACACGTCCGCGTCATATCCGAGATTATTCATATGTTCGGGCTGTCGCACGAACGAGTGATGCCCGAATTCCGTGATCGTGGAATTCATAACATCATTAAAAGGATTTTCTGAGTCGCTGAGATTGACCCTCCGACCGCTGTCCGACGTCACGGTGAGCGAGTCCCCGAGGACACCGCGGTCCCCGTCGTACCCGACCACCCCGACCCGCCCCGCGGCGCCGGGCGGTGCGTCCAGACCCTCGACCTCGACGATCCCGTCGGCGGCCCGGGCCGCCAGCCCCTCGAAGCCGTCCCACAGCGAGATCCGGCGCACCGGCTCCCGCGGGTGCTCGTAGGCGACGACCAGCGTCCAGCCGCCCCAGGCGCCCACCTCGGAGTGCCCCATGGCGATGTTGAGCTGGGCCACCGTCCACATCCCCGCGCCGCCCTTGCGGACCAGCGGGGTCACGTCCGCACTGGCCTGGTAGGCGTCGCTGCCGGCGTCCACGCGGTGTCCCATCACCGTGTCGGCGAGGACCTCCTTGTACGCGCCGCCCGGCTCGGCGACCAGTACCCGGCCGTTGTCCTGCGGCGGCTTCTGCTCGCCGACGCGCAGGTTGCCGCCCCAGTAGAGGCGGGCGTACGCGACCTTCGCGCCCTGCGGCACCTTGAGCTCGGCTCGGGTGGAGTTGTAGGTGTCGGGGTCCTTGTCGACCTCGCTGTAGAACATCTCGAAGTCGCCGTTGACCCCGGCCGCGCCCCGCTTGACCTCGGCGCACGGCTCGGCGTCCGGGGACTCCTCCCGGCGGCAGCTGATGCCGGAGTTGGAGGCCCGCACCAGCCCGCCGTGGAGGACGGCCTGGTAACGCTCGGTGAACGGGACCCGGGCCAGCTCCCCGGGGGCGGGAGCCCCCGCGGCCAGCGCCGGGGGAACGTACGGGGAAAGTGCGAGGCAGGACAGCAGACCGAGCGTGCCGAGGATTCTGCGGGAGGAACCCATGACCCTGTCTCCATTTTCGATCAAGGGGACAAAACAGGAGTGAACTTTGTCAGAAATCAGGCCGGAAATCACGTCGGACTCGCCTGTACGGCCTTTTGGGCGATAGCGCGCACCCTCATAGCGAACGGGTCGTTATCGCATGCACCATTGTTCGAACGAAAAGGAAAAACGGAGAAGGACGCGCCGTCCGCGGCCGGCGGACCGCTCACCCCGGCGCTCCCCCGGACCCCGGCGGCGGCCGCACCCCGGATCCCCGACACCGCCCGGCGAGCGCGCGCGGCGGATCCGAGCACCCGATCGCCTCGTGCACAGCCCCCGTTCGGCGGCTTCCGCGTCAACATCCGGGCACCGGAACGTCAACCTCGCCGTCCGAAACTTCGGCATCCGGGTGAAGCCACGCAACCCAAACAGGGTCCGGGCCGTTGATCCGAGTGCTCCGGTACCGGGCAATCCTGCAAAAAAGGGACGACAATGATCAAGAAGATGATGGCCACGGCAGCGGTTGCGGCCTCGGTCGTGGGCATGGGTGCCGCCATGGCGCCGCAGGCGATGGCCATCGGGAACGACAACGGCGTCAACACCTCGAACGGCAACAACGCCGCGCAGATCTACGGCAACCAGGCCACCTACGGCAACATGAGCCCGCAGATGGCGCTGATCCAGGGCTCGTTCAACAAGCCCTGCATCGCCCTCCCCGCGAAGGCCAACGTGCAGTCCGTGCTGGCCCTGGTCAACGTCGGCGTCCAGGACATCCCCGTCCTGTCCAGCCCGCAGAACCAGCAGTGCACCGAGAACTCCACCCAGGCCAAGGGCGACGAGGCTCTCTCGCACATCCTCAGCAACATCCCGGTCCTCTCGGGCAACGTCTCCTCCGGCAGCTGACCGAACGGTCCGCGCCAGCGAGGCCGCCGCACCCACGGGTCGCGGCGGCCTCGCCGCGTGTAGGGCCCGGCCCGGCCGCCCGCACGAATAGCGACGCATATCAACCGGCGGCCCTATTTCCAGCCGGGCATCGGGGTGAATTGCCGAAGCGTCGCCAAAAACATGCGGTTTCTTTTCCGGAACCCGCTCGTTGTTATTTCTGCAGTGGATACGCCTCTGCGGGAAAGGATCGAAATCAAATGATGTACAAGAAGGCACTCGTGCTGACCGCCGGCGTTCTGATGGCCGCCGGTGCCGCCTCCCCCGCCATGGCCGACGCCGGTGCCTCGGGCCAGGCCGTGGGGTCCCCCGGCGTCCTGTCCGGCAACCTGCTCCAGGTCCCGGTGCACGTCCCGGTCAACGTCTGCGGCAACACCGTCAACGTGATCGCGCTGCTGAACCCCGCGTTCGGCAACACCTGCGTCAACGCCTGACGAAGCGCCTGCGCCCGCGAGGGCGGACCTCCTCGGAGGTGGCCCCGGAGTGCACGGCGGTGCACTCCGGGGCTTCGTCGAGGACCAGCCCGGCGTGAAGAACCCGGTCGACGTCGAGGTCCTGCCCGGTCCGCTGGCCATCGGTCCGCAGGGCGGCAACCCGGCCG
>NZ_JBEOXU010000010.1:0-83245 GCF_040296725.1 Streptomyces sp. NPDC002044 | reverse complement strand
TCACCCCGACGACGGCGACCATGATCCTGGAGCAGGCGGGGCCCATGACCGTCGCCCGGCTCCAGAGCCGGCCCCCGCCGTCATGTGCGGCCTGTCCGGCCTGCTTGGCCGGACAGGCCGTCCTGGCCCGCTCGGCCTACTGCCGGACCTTGAGGACGTCGCCCACGTAGTTGTCCGGCAGCAGGTCGTTGCACTCCAGCTCGCCCGCCGCCGTCAGGGCGTCGTCGCGGCAGACGTAGAAGTCCTTGTACGCGAGCTGTAGCCCGTACGAGCTCAGGGCCAGCAGGATCGCCAGCGAGGCCGCGACCAGGCCGCTCACCGCCGCCGTCCGCTGGGGCCGCGCCGCGGCGCCCAACGCCGCCAGCCCGCCCCGTGCCGCGGTGGACTCCGCCGCGCCGGAGCCTCCGAACCGGGCCCCGGGGCCGCCGGTGACGTCCGCCACCGACGCCGTCGCCGAGGCGGGCGCCGCGGGCTTGCCCCGCAGCGCGCTGATTCCCCAGTACAGGGCGAGCGCGCCCAGAAGCAGCCCCACCGACGGAATCCCGAAGATCCCGAAGAAGAAGCCCCACATGCCGGCCAGCAGGGCGTACCGGGCGTGGCGCTGGATCGGGTCGGTCGGGTCCCAGCGGCCGGGGCCGCCCTTGCCGGTCCCGTCCTTCGGGCTGCCGCCCGGGCGGTCCCCGCCGTCGCCGTTGCCGTCCCCGCCGTCGCCGCCGCTGCGCGGTTTCCACGGCTGGTCGGGCCGGCCTTCCGGGGGAGCCGCGAAGGGGTTGTCGTCGGTGGGGGAGTCGGGCTGGCGGCGGTCCGGCATCGGGTGTGTTTCTTCCCCTGTGTCATGGACGTCGAGGGAGACGTCGTGGCGAGGTGAGGTGAGCCTGATTGCGGCGTGTACGCCTGACGCTACCTCTCGGCCGTCCCCCCGTCCCTCGGGGGCTGTCCGGTGTGCCGGTATCGTTGCAGGCGGTCGGAGGCTTCGTAGGGTCCCCCGTATACCGGTACCCCGAAGTTTCGTATGACCACACAAAGACGAACGTCGCGTTCCCCCGAGAAAGGGCCTCCCATGGCCGCCTGCCGCCTGGTCGTGCTGGTCTCCGGTTCCGGCACCAACCTCCAGGCCCTGCTCGACGCCATCGACGCCCACCCCGGCGGACCCGAGGGCTTCGGCGCCGAAGTCGTCGCCGTGGGGGCCGACCGCGGGGACATCGCCGGTCTGGAGCGGGCGGAGAAGGCCGGGATTCCCACGTTCGTGTGCCCGGTCAAGGAGTACGGGACCCGTGAGGAATGGGACGCCGCCCTGACCGCGGCCACCGACGCGCACGCGCCGGACCTGGTGGTCTCGGCGGGGTTCATGAAGATCGTGGGCAAGGCGTTCATCGACCGCTTCGGCGGCCGGTTCGTCAACACCCACCCCGCCCTCCTCCCGGCCTTCCCCGGCGCGCACGGCGTACGGGACGCCCTCGCGTACGGCGCGAAGGTCACCGGCTGCACGGTCCACTTCGTGGACACCGGCGTGGACACCGGTCCGGTCATCGCCCAGGGTGTGGTCGAGATCCGGGACGAGGACGACGAAGCCGCTCTCCATGAGCGCATCAAGGAAGTCGAACGGGCACTGCTCGTCGATGTCGTGGGGCGCCTGGCCCGGCACGGCTACCGCATTGAGGGACGAAAGGTAACAATCCAGTGACCGCCGTAGAGAGCAACGACCCGACCACGACCCAGCGGCCGATCCGGCGTGCGCTCATCAGCGTCTACGACAAGACGGGACTGGAAGACCTGGCCCGCGGCCTGCACGCGGCGGGCGTCGCGCTCGTCTCGACCGGCTCCACCGCCTCGAAGATCGCCGCCGCCGGGGTCCCCGTCACCAAGGTCGAGGAGCTCACCGGCTTCCCCGAGTGCCTCGACGGCCGGGTCAAGACCCTGCACCCGCGCGTGCACGCCGGGATCCTCGCCGACCTGCGCCTGGAGGACCACCGCAACCAGCTCGCCGAGCTGGGCGTCGAGCCCTTCGACCTGGTCGTCGTCAACCTCTATCCCTTCCTCGCGACCGTCCAGTCGGGCGCCACCCCGGACGAGTGCGTGGAGCAGATCGACATCGGCGGCCCGTCGATGGTCCGCGCCGCCGCCAAGAACCACCCGTCCGTAGCGGTCGTCACCAGCCCCGCGCGCTACGCCGACGTCCTCGACGCGGCGAAGAACGGCGGCTTCGACCTGACCGCCCGCAAGCGGCTCGCGGCCGAGGCTTTCCAGCACACCGCCGCCTACGACGTCGCCGTCGCCTCGTGGTTCACGAACGCGTACGCCCCGGAGGCCGGAGACGTGGCGCTGCCCGAGTTCCTGGCCGGCGCCTGGGACCGCAAGTCGACCCTGCGCTACGGCGAGAACCCGCACCAGGCCGCCGCGCTGTACACGGACGGTCAGCCGGGCGGGCTCGCCAACGCCGAGCAGCTGCACGGCAAGGAGATGTCCTTCAACAACTACGTGGACACCGAGGCCGCGCGCCGCGCCGCCTACGACCACGACGAGCCCTGCGTCGCGATCATCAAGCACGCCAACCCGTGCGGCATCGCCGTGGACACGGACGTGGCCGCGGCCCACCGCAAGGCGCACGCCTGCGACCCGCTGTCGGCCTTCGGCGGCGTCATCGCCGTCAACCGCCCGGTGACCGTCGCGCTCGCCGAGCAGGTCGCCGAGATCTTCACCGAGGTCATCGCCGCCCCCTCCTACGAGGACGGCGCGGTCGAGGTCCTGGCCAGGAAGAAGAACATCCGCGTCCTCAAGGTGGACGGCACCCCGCACCAGCCGGGCGACCTCAAGCCCATCTCCGGGGGTGCGCTGCTCCAGCAGAGCGATCTGTTCCAGGCGCAGGGCGACGACCCGGCGAACTGGACCCTCGCCACCGGTGACGCCCTGTCCGCCGCGGAGCTCGCCGAGCTGGTGTTCGCGTGGAGGGCCTGCCGGGCCGTCAAGTCCAACGCCATCCTGCTCGCCAAGGACGGCGCCTCGGTCGGCGTCGGCATGGGCCAGGTCAACCGCGTCGACTCGGCGAAGCTCGCCGTCGAGCGGGCGGGCGCCGAGCGCGCGCAGGGCTCGTACGCCGCGTCCGACGCGTTCTTCCCGTTCCCGGACGGTCTGGAGATCCTGACGGCGGCCGGTATCAAGGCCGTCGTCCAGCCGGGCGGATCGGTCCGTGACGAGCAGGTCGTCGAGGCCGCGAAGAAGGCGGGCGTGACCATGTACTTCACCGGGACCCGGCACTTCTTCCACTGACCGGACCCCTGACCCGGACCCCGGCCCCTGAGCCGGACCCCGGCCCCGCCTGGACATGCCGAAGGCCGCGCTTCCCTCCGTACGAGGGAGGCGCGGCCTTCGGCGTCGTGCGAGCGGTACCGCCTGCTTCTCGACTGCCTACTTCTTGACGACGATCGTGCCGGCGGCGCGATCGTGCCAGCCCTGGAGCTTGCCCGAGTTGTCGAAGAAGGGGGAGAGGTAGACCAGGAGCTGACCGATACCGCAGAGGAAGGCGCCGACCATCGGGATGATCCAGCGGATGAAGCCACCGCCGAGGCCCGGAGCCTGGCCCGTGTTCTCCTTGACGACCCTCAGGCTGAGCGCCAGCTTGCCGACCGTCGCGCCCAAGAACGCGATCATCAGCCATTCGTAGAGCAGCGTGGCGATGAAGAGGAGGAACATGGCGCCCATGAAGGCGGCGAGGATGCCGCCGGCGGCCTCGGTGTTGTTGTTCATGCAGGTTTCGAAGGCGGCCGCGTCGAGGTTGTTGCAGTCCTGGATGCTCGTCTCGCCCGCACCGACGAGGCTGCCGACGCCGATCGCGCCGAGCACGAAGTACAGGACACCGATGACGAGGCCGTCGATGACGCGGGCGCCGAAGCGGCTGCCCATCGTGGCGACCTGGACCGTGCCGAGACCGGCGACGCTGATGAGACCGTTGTTCGCCTGGAGCGTGCCGGGGGCTTGCGGCGGGACGCCCGGCTGGCCCTGCTGCGGGTATCCGTAGCCGCCCTGCGGCGGGACGCCCTGCGGGGCCTGCTGCGGGTAGCCGTAGCCGGGCTGGCCCTGCGGCGGCTGCTGAGGCTGCTGAGGCTGCTGTCCGTACGGGTTGTTCGGGTCGCCGAAGCTCATCTTGGGGTTGTTCCTCCGTGGAAGTGCGGGGACGCACGGCACTATCGGAGGAATCACTGCGATGTGCGGTCCACCCCCCGGTACTGCCCGCGGCACTCGTTCAGTGCATCGTCGTCGGCCGGGCGACGACTTGTCCAGCCGGTTCCCAAGTGCCCCGTGACTTGTTGTGCAAGTGCAATGAACCGTGTGCTCCGGTGAACGCCTTGAGTGGAACCGGGACCACTCCATCCGGGAGTATGGGTTCATGACTGCCCAGATTCTCGATGGCAAGGCCACCGCCGCCGCGATCAAGTCCGAACTGACCGTCCGCGTGGCGGCCCTGAAGGCCCGGGGCATCACGCCCGGCCTCGGCACCCTGCTGGTCGGCGACGACCCGGGCAGCCGCTGGTACGTCAATGGCAAACACAAGGACTGCGCCGAAGTCGGCATCGCCTCCATCCAGCGCGAACTGCCCGCGACGGCCTCCCAGGAGGACATCGAGGAGGTCGTGCGCGAACTCAACGCGAACCCCGAGTGCACGGGCTACATCGTCCAACTCCCGCTCCCCAAGGGAATCGACACCAACCGGGTGCTGGAGTTGATGGATCCGGCCAAGGACGCCGACGGCCTGCACCCCATGTCGCTCGGCAAGCTGGTGCTGAACGAGCCGGGGCCGCTGCCCTGCACCCCGTACGGGATCGTCGAACTGCTGCGCCACCACGGGGTCGGCATCAACGGCGCGCACGTCGTCGTCCTCGGCCGCGGCATCACCGTGGGCCGCTCCATCGGCCTGCTGCTGACCCGCAAGTCGGAGAACGCCACCGTGACGCTCTGCCACACCGGTACGCGCGACCTCTCCGGGCTGCTGCGCCAGGCGGACATCGTCGTCGCGGCGGCCGGGGTGCCGCACCTGGTGAAGCCGGAGGACGTGAAGCCGGGCGCGGCCGTGCTCGACGTCGGCGTCAGCCGCGACGAGGGCGGGAAGATCGTCGGCGACGTCCACCCGGGCGTGGCCGAGGTGGCCGGCTGGATCTCCCCGAACCCCGGCGGCGTCGGTCCGATGACCCGCGCCCAGCTGCTGGTCAACGTGGTCGAGGCGGCGGAACGGACCACCGGTGAAGGCTGACCCGGGCGCGGAGGCCGCGACCGCTCCGGAGCCCGAACCGCAGCCGCAGCCGGTGGCCAAGCCGCAGCCGGCGGGGGCCGTCCCCGCCCCGGAAGCCGTTCCCGCCCCGGAAGCCGTTCCCGCCCCGGTGGCCGGTCCCGAACCGGCCGTCGAGCGGGCCCCGGCCAGGTCCCGCCGCTTCCCGTCCGTCACCCGGGACACCGCGCGCCCCGAGGGCAGCGGCCGCGCCGTCCCCGGGGCGGTGTCCGCGCCCGCCCGTCAGTGGCCGATGCTCAGCGTGCTCGCCGCGACCGCGGCCGGCCTGCTGACCATGGCGATCGGGCATCCCCGGATCGGCTGCCTGGCGATGGGTGCCGCGCTGATCGCCGCCTCGGTGCTGCGTCAGCTGCTGCCGTCGGTGGGCATGCTCGCGGTGCGCTCCCGGTTCACCGACGTGGCCACGTACGGGCTGCTGGGCGTGGCGATCACCATGCTGGCGCTGGTCATGGAGCCCGAACCGTGGCTGGAGATCCCCTTCCTGGAGACGGCGGTCCGCTTCACGGTCCGCTGACGGCGCCCAGGGGCCGCGGAACAGGGCGCCGCCGGCCCGGCCGGGCCTTCGAATCCAGGGCGCCGGCGCGGTGGAATCGGCCGTACGGGTGCCGCGCATCGCCCGTGCGTGTGCCACGGACCACAGGGACCGGGGGATCGGGCCCCTCCCGGGTCGGATAGCCTGACGGCGGATGTCTCTTCACGTCAAGATTCACAGGGCCGGGGAGCGGCGTCCTCCCAGCACATGGGGCAGGGACGCCCCACCGCCAGCTGTCTAACGGAGAAGGCCATGACCCGCACTCCCGTGAATGTCACCGTCACCGGCGCCGCAGGCCAGATCGGCTACGCGCTGCTCTTCCGCATCGCGTCCGGCCACCTGCTCGGCGCGGACGTGCCGGTCAAGCTCCGTCTTCTGGAGATCCCCCAGGGCATGAAGGCCGCTGAGGGCACCGCCATGGAGCTCGACGACTGCGCCTTCCCGCTGCTCAAGGGCATCGACATCTTCGACGACCCGAACCAGGGCTTCGAGGGTGCGAACGTCGCGCTGCTCGTGGGCGCCCGCCCGCGCACCAAGGGCATGGAGCGCGGCGACCTGCTCTCCGCCAACGGCGGGATCTTCAAGCCGCAGGGCAAGGCCATCAACGACCACGCCGCGGACGACATCAAGGTCCTCGTCGTCGGCAACCCGGCCAACACCAACGCGCTCATCGCGCAGGCCGCGGCCCCGGACGTACCGGCCGAGCGCTTCACCGCGATGACCCGCCTGGACCACAACCGGGCCATCTCGCAGCTCGCGAAGAAGACCGGCGCCGACGTCACCGACATCAAGCGCCTGACCATCTGGGGCAACCACTCGGCCACCCAGTACCCGGACATCTTCCACGCGGAGATCGCCGGCAAGAACGCCGCCGAGGTCGTCAGCGACGAGCTGTGGCTCGCCGAGACCTTCATCCCGACCGTCGCCAAGCGCGGCGCCGCGATCATCGAGGCCCGTGGCGCGTCCTCCGCCGCCTCCGCCGCGAACGCCGCCATCGACCACGTGCACACGTGGGTCAACGGCACCGCCGCGGGCGACTGGACCTCGATGGGCATCCCGTCGGACGGCTCCTACGGCGTCCCGGAGGGCATCATCTCGTCCTTCCCGGTCACCACCAAGGACGGCAAGTACGAGATCGTCCAGGGCCTCGACATCAACGAGTTCTCCCGTGCGCGCATCGACGCGTCCGTGGCGGAGCTGGTCGAGGAGCGCGACGCGGTCCGCGAGCTCGGTCTGATCTGACCGCCCCGCAGCACCCGTACCACCCGCAGCACCTGTTCGACCCGACAGGCCCCGGCGCCCCGTGCGCCGGGGCCTTTTGGCTCGTTCCCTCCTGTCGGGCGGCCCCGGCCTCCCCTACCGTTGCCCTCCGTCACACCGGAGGGGGATTCGGTGACCACCAGCACCACCACGGGCACGGGCGCGACCTCGGACGACAGGTCGCCCGTCCACCCGTCGTTCAGCGAGGCGGGCCGCTTGCTGTGCGCCGGCACCTACCTCGATTCGGCCTACCGGGACCGGGTGATCGAGGAGCTGTACGTCCACGAGGAACGCATCGTCGCGCCCTCCTACGGGTTCGACGCCGCCCGCGTCCTCGCCCACGCCCTGCGCGCCCGCCGGGCGGAGCTGGGCTGGGCCGCCGGAGTCGTCTTCGCCTGGTTCGCCGGCGTGCTGCTCACCGGCGGCGCGCTCCTGGTGCTGCTGGTGCCGTTCCTGCTGCTCGGCGTCGCCGGCTGGCTCTCCTCGCGGGGCCGGGGGGCCGTCGGGGTGCTGGGCCGGGTCGCCGGCGCTCTGGTCCGGATCTGGGCCTGGCTGCTGCTGCTCGTGCTCGCCGTCGCCACCCTCGGCAGCGGCGTGCAGCTCCTGGTGCTCCTGCGGCCGCTGTTCTGGCTGCTGGACGCGCTGGGCCTGGCCCCGCTGCTGTACGCCGGCGGCGGCGGCCTCCTGCAGAGCTGGACCGGTCTGGGGGTGCTGGCCGCGTTCGCCGCCGTGGCCACGGTCGTCGGCCTCCAGCGCGGGCACGTCGCCCGGGTGATCCTGCACGACCTGAACCGGAACGCGTACGCCCGCCCCGAATCCGACCCCGCCGAACAGGTCGTCGGCGTCCGCTTCGCCCGCGCCCAGGAACGCATCCGCCGCGAGCAGCACTCCCGGCTGGTCATGTACGGGTTCGACGACCCCTTCTGCGGTGCGGGACTGCCGTACCGGCCCTGGCACCTGGCCGTGGAACTGCGCCCGCGCAGCGACCGCGCCGCCGCCGAACCGCCGGAACTCGTCGACAACGCCCGGATCCTGGAGCGGATCCGGCCGCGGCTGGAGGGCCTGCGGCTGCCGACGCCGCACGGATCGCCGCAGGCACAGGCCGCCGTACGGGACCGGCTGCGCGAACTCGTCGTCGACGAGTGCGTGTTCCTGCCCGCCGCGGGCCTCCCGGGCCGGCTGCCGGAGCTGTTCCGGCCGGAGGTGTACGAGGCGCACCGTGCGGACGCCGTCGAGGAGGGCGGCGAGCAGCGGCGGCACTTCCTGCGCATCCGGGTCGGCGGCTGGGACGAGAACCTCGTCGTGACCGTGTTCGTACGGGTCCACACCCAGGGCCGGATGCTGATGCTGGAGGTCGCGCCGCACGTGCTGCTGCCCGTCGGCGAGGCGTTCCAGGCCGCCGACGACTTCGCCGGCCGCCACCGGAACAACAACCCGTTCGCGAAGGCGGTCTCGGCCGTGGGGCGCACGCCCCGCTCGCTCGGCGCCTCGCTGGCCACGCTCTTCGGGGGCACCGGGAGCGTGTGGCGGGTGGCCACGGCGGGCCACCGGGGGGCGCTGCCGGCCGGGCCGGGGCTGTCCGTCCGGGAGCTGGCGGCGCAGCCCGAGGGGTCGCTCTTCCACCTCATGGACCTCGACCGGTACCTGAAGACCATCCAGGAGCGGGTGGCCGGCGGGGTCAAGGAGACCCTGCACGAAGCCGGCTGGCACACCGACGAGTTCGACCAGCGCCTGGTCCACGTCGCCGAGGGCGGGGTGTTCATCCAGTCGATGAACCACAGCGCCTTCAGCGTCGGCGGCAGCAACAACAGCAACCGCACCAGCCATCACACGCACACGAACGGGAGCAACGGCAGTGGCAGATGAGGCAACCGGGGCGACCGGCGACGGTACGGGCGCGGGCCCCGGGCAGGTCCGCATCGGGACCGTGCAGGGTGGCGCCTTCAGCATCGGCGGCAGCAACAACACCAACACCGCCAACACCACCACCGTCCACTACGGCGGCGCGGGGGCGGACGGCCCCGGCGCGGCGGAACTGCTGGAGGCCGTACGGGAGCTGCGCGCCGCCCTCGTACGCCTGCCCCGGGGCGCCGACCGCACGGCGCTCGACGCCGAGCTGGACGAGGCCGCCGGGGAGCTGGAGGAGACCGGGGAGATCCGGCCCGGCCTGCCCGCCCGGCTGCGCGGCACCCTGGAACGCTGGGCACCGCTGGTGGAGTCCGTGAACGCGGCCGCGGCGCTCGGCGGGCTGCTCGCCACGCTGGGGGGCTGACGGTGGCCTCGGGCGGCGCGCGCTGGAACCCGGACGCGCAGCGCTGGGAGACGGCCCAGGAGGCGGGGCAGCAGCCCCCGCTGCCGCGTACGCCGCCGCCGCTCCCGCCGGTGCCGCCGCGATGGCAGCCGGAGGGGACCGGCGACGGCGCCGCGGACCACGCCGCGGGCCAGGTCTCCGGCGGCCCCGGATACGGACCCCCATACGGGCCCGGCTCCGGCGGTCCCGGCCCGCAGCGGCCCTGGCGGACGCCGCTGCTGGTGGCCCTCTGTTCGGCCGTGGTGAGCGGGGCCGCCGTGGCGGGCTGGCTCGCCCTCGCCGACGACGACCCGAAGACCCCGGCGGCGCCCCCGTCGGCGTCCGGGGCTTCCGGTACGCGCTCCGGCCCGGCGCCCGCGTCGCCGAGCGGGGAGGCGAGCCCGAGCCCGAGTCCGTCCCCGACGCCCAGCCCGACGCCCGGCACCCCGAGCCCGTCGTACTCGGTGGCCCGCAGCGACAACGGCTTCTCGGTCGCCGTGCCCGAGGGCTGGCGGCCCAGCACCGGCGAGACCGGGAGCGGCGCCTTCTACCGGCCGCCCGGCGACCGCACCGCGCTGCTCCAGGTCTTCCGGGTCACGGAGCCGGCGGGCGTCGGCTCCTGCGAGCTGCTGCGGACCTCCTCGCGGGGCCTGGACGACGGGAACCCGGGCTACCGGGAGGTGTCCGTCGGCGAGCTGCCCGCCGGCTCCTGCGAGCTGGTCTACGAGTACGACAGCGCCGAGGCGGGCGGCCGCCGCCAGGGCATCGAGCGGATCGTCGTCACCCCGGGCGGGCAGCGCTGGGCGCTGCTGGCGGCCGGACCGGCGGCCGAGCCCGAGGTGGTGCGCGCCCACCTGACGGCCGCCGTGGAGTCGTTCAGGACCGACTGATCAGCCCTTGGTGTCGTACATGCCCGGCGTGTAGTGGCCGGGGACCATACGGGTGGCGACGGCGAAGCGGTTCCAGACGTTGATCGTCGCGATCACCGTGACGAGCTGGGCGAGTTCGCGCTCCTCGAACTGCTTCGCCGCCCGCTCCCACACCTCGTCCGGCACGAACCCGTCCGTCAGGACCGTCACGGCCTCGGCCAGTTCGATCGCGGCCAGCTCCCGCTCCGTGTAGAAGTGCCGCGACTCCTCCCATGCGCTGAGCTGGACGATCCGCTCCACGCTCTCGCCCGCGGCGAGGGCGTCCTTGGTGTGCATGTCGAGGCAGAAGGCGCAGTGGTTGAGCTGCGAGGCGCGGATCTTGACCAGCTCGACCAGGACCGGGTCCAGGTCCTTCTTCGAGGCGATCTCCAGCGCCAGGACGGCCTTGTACGCCTCGGGCGCTAGCTTCGCGAGCTGGAGGCGCGGGGTGTGCTCGGGGGCGCGGTCGTGGGTGTGCGGGTGTTCCGCCGTGGTTGCCATGCGCTCCAGCCTAGAAGCCGGGCGGCCCACCGATATGGCGGAGCTGCCGCCGGGCGACGTGCTGGTCGTGAGCTACGGGAGCCCGGCCGCCAGCGCGTGGTCGCCGACGCTGGCGGCGCTCACGGCCGCGCTGCCGTAGCCGCGGTCCGCGGGGCCGCCGCCCGTGTGGCCACCTCGGCCCAGACGGTCTTGCCGACCAGCCGCCCGGAGACGCCCCAGGCGACGCAGAGCGCCTCGACGATCCGCAGCCCGTGGCCGTGCTCGGCGGGCTCGACCGGCCCCGGCCGGACCCGGGGCTGCTGTCCCGCCCGCGCGTCGGAGACCTCCACCCGCAGCACGCCGTCCAGTTCCCGCAGCCCGAGCTCGAAGTCCCGCCCGGGCACGCCGCCGTGCGCCACGGCGTTGGCCGCCAGCTCGGCGACGACCTGCGCGACCCGCTCGCTGTCGCCCCCGGCCAACGGGTAGCCCCACCGGGCCAGTTCCAGCAGCGCCAGCTCCCGCGCCAGCCGTGCGCCCCGCCGGGTACTGCTGAACCGCTGCCGCCACTCGTTGCCTGCGTCGGGCATGGCGCCGCTCCTCTGTGTAGTCGTTTCACTACCGGGTGCGTTCAGCGTGTCCTAGGATCGAGATGTCTTCAACTTGCGCCAGTTGCTTGGGGAGTTAGGTGATTTTGGGTGAACCGGAAAGAGCTGGACCCTGAGAAGTCGCTGAGCGCGGCCTTCGGCCAACGAGTACGCACCCTGCGGGATGAGCGGGGATGGACGCAGGAGGAGCTTGCCGAGCGGATCGGGTGTTCCGGCACTCACATTTCCGCGATTGAAACCGGCCGACGCCCTCCAACTCCCCGCTTTGCGGCAAGTGCCGACAGAGTGTTCGGGACAGGTGATCGACTCGAACGCCAGAGTCAAGCCGTGAGGTACACGGCCCTGCTGGAGGGCTTTCCGGAGTACGTCGCCCAAGAGGCGCGTGCGGCGGAGATCCGGCTCTACGAAGTCGGCGTCGTACCCGGATTGCTCCAGACGCTCGAATATGCGACGTCGCTCAATTTGCGGGCTGTCGAGCGGGGTGCGATCACGCCCGATCAGGCGGAAGAACGGATCTCGCTTGCCAAGGAGCGGCAGGCGGCGATCCTCCGGACACCTCCGCCGCTCGTCTTCGTCGTGCTGGACGAAAGCTGCCTCAGGCGGCCTGTGGGCGGACCGGCCGTGATGGATGCCCAGTTGAGGCAGCTGATTGGCTTTGCCGGACTGCCGAACACCGTGCTCCAGGTGGCTCCGTTCAGCATGGGTGACCGCCGTCCGCTCAGTTTGCCGCTCTATGTCCTGACCATGCAGAGCCGGGCTCTAGTCTCCTATGCGGAGTCTGCTCAGCGGGGGCAGTTGGAGCGGGACAGTACTTCCGTGGTGCCTCTGTTGACCGCCTACCATCAACTACAGGCCGACGCACTCTCCCAGGCGACATCTGTGGCCATGATCGAACAGCTTCGAAAGGGTTCCCCGTGACGACCGAATCCCCCAGCTGGTTCAAGTCCTCTTACAGCGAGAATGGCGGCGCGTGCGTCGAGGTTGCCACGAACCTCGCCGCCTCACGCGGGGTCGTGCCCGTCAGGGACTCCAAGAACCCCGGCGGGCCCGTGCTGGACTTCGCGCCCGGTGCGTTCGCCGCGTTCGTGGCGGGGGTCAAGGGGGGTCTCCGGTGACCCGCGCAGAGCCCCGCTGGTTCACGTCCTCGTACAGCAACAACGGCGGCAACTGTATCGAGGTCGCCACGAACTTGATCGCTTCGCGCGGGGTGGTTCCGGTTCGTGACTCCAAGAACCCCGGCGGGCCCGTCCTGGAGGTCGGGGCCGGGGCGTTCGCCGTGTTCGTGGACGGGGTCAGGGGGCGGTAGGGCCCGGTTCCGGGGCTGGTTCGCCGAAGCGGGCCAGCGCGAGCGCGCCCGCGACCGCCACCGTGAAGCCGAGGATGGCGAGCCAGGCCAGGCCGTCGCGGGTGCGGTCGCCCAGCCACACCACCCCCACCAGCGCGGGCCCGATGGTCTCGCCGAGCACCAGGCCGGCCGTCGCCGCCGTGACGGAGCCGCGCTGGAGGGCCGAGGTGAGCAGCAGGAAGCCCGCAGCGCCGCCCAGCAGCAGGGCGTACAGCGCCGGGTTGGCGAGCTCGCTCCACGAGAAGCCGTCGATCAGGCGGACGGCGACCTCCACCACCCCGAAGCCCGTGCCCGCCGCCAGGCCGAGGGTCAGGGCGCGGGGCCCGTCCGGGAGCCGTCCGGCGGCCGCGCCGACCAGTAGCACCAGCACCGCCACGCCGAGCAGCCCGTACCGCAGCGCGTCGGAGCCCGTTCCCGAGCCCTCCTCCCCGGAGGCCAGCCCGAGCATCAGCAGCCCCGCGCACACCACGGCCACCGCGGCCCACTCGGTCCGGGACAGCCGTACGCCCATCAGCCGCGCCGCGACCACGGCCGTCACGGCGAGGCTGGCGGCCAGCGCGGCCCCCACCGCGTAGATCGGGACGTGGCGCAGGGCGATGATCTGGAGCACGAAGCCGACTCCGTCCAGTCCCAGACCGGCCACGTAGCGCCACTGCCGCACGGCCCGCAGGAACAGCGCCGGGTCCACGCCGGACCCGGTCCCCGGCTCCGCCGCCCGCGCCGCGACCGCCTGGAGGACCGAGGCCGTACCGAAGCACAGCGCGGCCCCGAGCGCACAAATCATCCCAATCAGCACGAAGTGACTCTAGGTCACAGATCTCACGGCGGCCGGATTCCATCGCCCGGGGGGCCCGCTCTACTCTGTCGGCAGTACGCCACCCAGGGGGAGCAGCCACATGGACAGCAACAGCAGCAGTACCAACCAGCGCCGCATGCGCTCCGGCGTCGTCGCCCTCGGCGGCATGGGCCTTCTCGCGGCCACGCTCGTGGCCTGCGGCAGCAGCGGCGAGCCCGACAAGCGGTGCGCGTCCCGCTCGACGCTGGAGAAGCTGAACAACAAGGACTGCAAGAGCGGCGGCCGCGGCGCGTACTACTACGGCGGCTCCGTCGTCGCCGGCAAGGTCTCCGGCGGCAGCTTCGACAAGTCGGCCGTCACGCGGGGCGGCATCGGCGGCAGCAAGTCCGGCACCAGCGGCGGCTGAGGAGCCCAGAACGATGAAGCGGCACACCATCGAACCCCGCCCCGACTGGCAGAAGACCGTCGAGGAGCAGGGTCTGATCTACCCCCTCACGCGCTACCCCGACGATTCGCTGCGCCCCTACTGGGACGAGAGCGCGTACTACTCCTTCACGCTCCCCGAGGTGGAGGCGCTGGAGAACGTCGTCGAGGAGCTGCACGCCATGTGCATGGCCGCGGCCGCGCACATCGTGGAGAACGGCCGCTTCGCCGACCTCGGCATCACGGATCCGAAGGTGGCCGCGCTGGTCGCCGAGTCCTGGCGCCGCCGCGCCGATCAGCCGTCCCTCTACGGCCGCTTCGACCTGCGCTACGACGGCGCGGGCGGCCCGGCCAAGATGCTGGAGTACAACGCCGACACCCCCACCTCCCTGGTGGAGGCGGCCAGCCCGCAGTGGTTCTGGATGGAGGAGCGGTTCCCCGGCGCCGACCAGTGGAACTCCCTGCACGAGCGGCTCGTGGAGGCCTGGCGCCGGCAGGCGGAGCTGCTGCCGCCCGGCCCGCTGCACTTCGCGCACTCCGAGACCGACGAGCTGGGCGAGGACCTGATGACGGTCGCCTACCTCCAGGAGACCGCCGAGCAGGCCGGCATCGACACCCAGGCGCTGTCCGTCGAGCAGATCGGCTGGGACAGCCTGTCCGGCCGGTTCGTGGACGAGAAGCTCCGCTTCATCCGCAGCTGCTTCAAGCTGTACCCGTGGGAGTGGCTGGCCGCCGACGAGTTCGGCCCGCAGGTCATCGGCACCTACGACCACGGCGGCGGCACCGGCAGCACCTGCTGGATCGAGCCGGCGTGGAAGATGCTGCTCTCCAACAAGGCGCTGCTCGCCGTCCTGTGGGAGCTGTTCCCGGAGCACCCGAACCTGCTGCCCGCCTACCTCGACGGCCCGCGCGAGCTGGCCGAGTCCGGATCGGGCGGGTACGTGGCCAAGCCGCTGCTCGGCCGCGAGGGCGCCGGGGTCACCCTCCACGTGCCGGGCGAGGACGGGGAGCCCTTCGTACCGGAGGAGGGCGAGCGGTACTGCTTCCAGGGCCTGGCCCCGCTGCCCGACTTCGACGGCAACCGGGTGGTGCTCGGCGCGTGGGTCGTCGAGGACGAGGCGGCGGGGCTCGGCATCCGCGAATCCGCGGGGCCGGTCACGGACGAGTACGCCCGCTTCCTGCCCCACGTGATCCTCTGATCCGCGGCCCCCTGGCCGGCGCCGGCTAGCCGGCCAGGACCGACCTGAGCTGCTCCAGCCCCCAGTCCAGGTCCTCCTTGGAGATCACCAGCGGCGGGGCGATCCGGATCGTCGACCCGTGGGTGTCCTTCACCAGCACCCCCCGCTCCATCATCTTCTCGGAGATCTCCCGGCCGGTCCCGCGCGACGGGTCGATGTCCACGCCCGCCCACAGCCCGCGGCCCCGCACGGCGGTCACCGCGCCGCCGCCGACCAGCACGTTCAGCTCCCGGTGCAGGTGGTCGCCGAGTTCGGTGGCGCGCTGCTGGTACTCGCCGGTGCGCAGCATCGCGACGACCTCCAGCGCCACCGCGCAGGCCAGCGGGTTGCCGCCGAACGTCGAGCCGTGCTCCCCGGGCCGGAACACCCCGAGCACGTCCCGGTCGGCGACGACGGCCGAGACCGGCACCACGCCGCCGCCGAGCGCCTTGCCCAGCAGGTACACGTCCGGGACGACGCCCTCGTGCTCGCACGCGAAGGTCTTGCCGGTGCGGCCCAGGCCCGACTGGATCTCGTCCGCGATGAACAGCACGTTCCGCTCGCGGGTCAGCTCCCGTACGCCCTGGAGGTAGCCCGCAGGCGGGACCAGGACCCCCGCCTCGCCCTGGATCGGCTCCAGCAGCACGGCGACGGTGTTCTCGGTGACGGCCGCGGCGAGCGCGGTGAGGTCCCCGTACGGGACGATCTCGAAGCCCGGCGTGTACGGCCCGAAGTGGTCGCGGGCGTCGTGGTCGGTGGAGAACGAGACGATCGTCGTGGTCCGGCCGTGGAAGTTGTCGGCGCAGACCACGATCTTGGCGTGCCCGTCCGGCACGCCCTTGACCTCGTACCCCCACTTGCGGGCGGTCTTGACCGCCGTCTCGACCGCCTCCGCGCCCGTGTTCATGGGCAGCACCATGTCCTTGCCGCACAGCGCGGCCAGTTCGGTGCAGAAGTCGGCGAAGCGGTCGTGGTGGAAGGCGCGGGAGGTCAGCGTGACCCGCTCCAGCTGCGCGCGGGCCGCGTCGAGCAGACGGCGGTTGCCGTGGCCGAAGTTGAGCGCCGAATAGCCCGCGAGCATGTCGAGGTAGCGGCGTCCCTCCACGTCGGTCATCCACGCGCCTTCCGCGGAGGCGACGACGAGCGGCAGCGGGTGGTAGTTGTGCGCGCTGTGCGCCTCGGCGGAGCGGATGGCATCAGCAGTTGTCGACACGGGGTCTCCGATCGTCCGTCTTGCCGGGTGTGCATGTGACGAGGGTGGCGTCACAGTCTTATCGTCGCTCGTATCGCGGACGCGGAAACCTCCTGGGCGGCGCGCCCGCTAAGGTGTCCGGTACGCACGGCGACTGGCGCACGGAGAAGCGACTCCGGGGGAGTCGTGCGGGCAGATCCGCACACAGGGCCGCTCGCCTGGGCCTCGCGGGGTACCGATTCCCATCGACCCCGGAGGAGCCCGCATGACCGCGAGCCGCCATCCCGCCCTGTCCGCGACCGACCCCGAACTGGCGTCCTTCGTCGCCGCGGAGGAAGTCCTCCAAGCGGAGACCCTGCGCCTGATCCCCAGCGAGAACTACGTGTCCGCGGCCGTCCTCGAAGCCTCCGGGACCGTGTTGCAGAACAAGTACAGCGAGGGCTACCCGGGCCGCCGCTACTACGAGGGCCAGCAGAACATCGACCGCGTCGAGGCCCTCGCCGTCGAGCGGGCCAAGGGCCTGTTCGGGGTGGACCACGCCAACGTCCAGCCGTACTCCGGCTCCCCGGCCAACCTGGCCGTCTACCTCGCCTTCGCGAAGCCCGGCGACACCGTGATGGGCATGGCCCTGCCGATGGGCGGGCACCTCACCCACGGCTGGGGCGTCTCGGCGACCGGCTCGTGGTTCCGCGGCGTCCAGTACGGCGTGCGCCCCGACACCGGGCTGATCGACTACGACGCCGTACGGGAGCTGGCGCTCGCCGAGCGGCCGAAGATCATCTTCTGCGGCGGCACCGCGCTGCCCCGCACGATCGACTTCGCCGCCTTCGCCTCGATCGCCGAGGAGGCCGGCTCGGTCCTGGTCGCGGACGTCGCCCACATCGCGGGCCTGATCGCGGGCGGTGCGCACCCGTCGCCGGCGGACCACGCCGACGTGATCTCCACGACCACCCACAAGACCCTGCGGGGGCCGCGCGGCGCGATGCTGATGTGCCGCGAGGAGCACGCCAAGGCCATCGACAAGGCCGTCTTCCCCGGCCTCCAGGGCGGCCCGCACAACCAGACGACGGCCGGCATCGCCGTCGCCCTCCACGAGGCGGCGCAGCCCTCCTTCACGGCGTACGCGCACGCGGTCGTCGCCAACGCCAAGGCGCTGGCCGCGGCCCTGCTGGAGCGCGGCTTCGACCTGGTCTCGGGCGGCACCGACAACCACCTGATCCTGATGGACCTCACCTCGCGGGGCGTCGCGGGCAAGGTCGCCGCGAAGGCGCTGGACCGGGCGGGCATCGTCGTCAACTACAACACCGTCCCCTGCGACCCGCGCAAGCCGTTCGACCCCTCGGGGGTGCGGATCGGCACGCCGTCGCTGACCTCCCGCGGCCTGACCGCCGCGCACATGCCCACGGTGGCGGACTGGATCTCCCGCGCGGTGGACGCCGCCGCCAAGGGCGACGAGCCGGCACTCGGCGCGGTCCGCGCGGAGGTGGGGGACCTGATGGCCGCCTTCCCGGCGCCGGGGCTGCCGCAGTCCTGACCCGCGGCGCCGATGCAGGGGCGCTGCCCCGGACCCCGCGCCTCACACGCCGGCGGGGCTGGATTCAGCCCCGCCGGGCGCAAAGCGGTCGCTCGGCCGAGGCTGGATCCGGCCGCCGCGCTACCGCCCGGTACCCGTGCGGGGCCGGGCGGGGGAGCGGCGCGACCCGGGAGGTTCCGGCCAGCGGCGGACCGGACCCCGCCCCCGCACCTGAGAGAATGGGGCCATGGCTTCTGATCGTCCTCGCGCGCTCTCCGGCATCCAGCCCACCTCCGGTTCGTTCCACCTCGGGAACTATCTCGGAGCCATCCGCCAGTACGTCGCCCTGCAGGAGACGCACGACGCCTTCTACATGGTCGTCGACCTGCACGCGATCACCATGCCGCAGGACCCGAAGGACCTCCGCGCGAACACCCGGCTCTCCGCCGCGCAGCTGCTCGCCGCCGGTCTGGACCCCGAGCGCTGCACGCTCTTCATCCAGAGCCACGTGCCCGAGCACGCGCAGCTCGGCTGGGTCATGAACTGCATCACCGGCTTCGGCGAGGCCGGCCGGATGACCCAGTTCAAGGACAAGTCCGCGAAGCAGGGCGCGAACAACGCCACCGTCGGCCTGTTCACGTACCCGATCCTCCAGGTCGCCGACATCCTGCTGTACCAGGCGAACGCCGTCCCGGTCGGCGAGGACCAGCGCCAGCACATCGAGCTGACCCGCGACCTCGCCGAGCGCTTCAACACGCGCTTCGGCAAGACCTTCACCCTGCCCGCCGCGCACATCGTCAAGGAGGTCGCGAAGATCTACGACCTCCAGGACCCGTCGATCAAGATGTCGAAGTCGGCCTCCTCGCCCAAGGGCCTGATCAACCTCCTCGACGATCCCAAGGCCACCGCCAAGAAGATCAAGAGCGCGGTGACGGACACCGAGGCCGAGGTCCGCTTCGACGCCCAGGAGAAGCCCGGCGTCAGCAACCTGCTCACGATCTACTCCACCCTCACCGGCGAGCCGATCCCGTCCCTCGAAGAGAAGTACGAGGGCAAGGGCTACGGCGCGCTGAAGACCGACCTGGCCGAGGTCATGGTCGATTTCGTCACACCGTTCAAGCAGCGCACCCAGGAGTACCTGGACGACCCCGAGGGCCTGGACTCCATCCTGGCCAAGGGCGCGGAGAAGGCCCGCGCGGTCGCCGCCGAGACCCTCGCCCAGACGTACGACCGCCTCGGTTTCCTGCCCGCCAAACACTGACCCGGCAGAGGGCCCTGGCGAGATCGGGGGTGCTGCCGCCACACTGGGCGGCAGCAGTCCAACCAGACACACGGAGGAGAGACACGTGGGGACCGTTACGCTCGGCGTTTCGATCGCGGTCCCGGAGCCGTACGGCAGCCAGCTCCAGCAGCTGCGCGCCGGCTTCGGGGACGCCGCCGCGCACGGCATCCCCACGCACGTCACCCTCGTGCCGCCGACCGAGGTCGAGGCGGACCGGCTGCCGCAGATCCGGGCCCACCTGGCCGAGGTCGCGGCCGCGTTCCGCGCCTTCGCGATGCGGCTGTCCGGTACGGGGACCTTCCGCCCCCTCTCGCCGGTGGTCTTCGTCCGGATCGCCGAGGGCGCCCCGGGCTGCACCCGCCTCCAGGGCGAGGTCCGCGACCCGTCGGGGCCGCTCAGCCGCGAGCTGGCGTTCCCGTACCACCCGCACGTGACGGTCGCCCACGGGATCTCCGAGGAAGCGATGGACGTGGCGTTCGAGGCGCTCGCCGACTACGCGGCCGAGTGGCTCTGCGACGGCTTCGCCCTCTACGAGCAGGGCTCGGACGGGGTCTGGCGCAAGCTGCGCGAGTACCCCTTCGGGACCGGCCCCACCGGCGTCCCGGCACAGTGCGGCTCACCCGCCGACGCGGCGGCGGGGCCGACCGTACGGCCTTCCTGACGGAGCGGCCGCAGGGCCCGGTGCGTGCGGAACCTGAGCCCGCGCAGGACGAGGGAGTGGAACGGGCGGGCCTTCGGGCGAAAAGTCACAATCGACGACCGTAGTCCCCGAAAGCGACAATCCCGGCTATTTCCTGCGGCTCAATTACGGTGACTCCATGGACTGGCTGACGAAACTCCCGGTGATCGGGCCGCTGCTGGCCCGTCTGATGCGCACCCACGCGTGGCGTTCGTACGAGCGCCTCGACCGCGTGCACTGGACCCGGCTCGCCGCCGCGATCACCTTCATCAGCTTCCTCGCGCTCTTCCCGCTGATCACGGTGGCCGCCGCCGTGGGCGCGGCGCTGCTCAGCAAGGAGCAGCTGGCCACGCTGCAGAAGAACCTCGCCGAGCAGGTCCCCGGCATCTCCGACCAGCTCGACCTCGACGCGCTCGTCGCCAACGCCGGCACGATCGGGCTCGTCGCCGGCGCGATCCTGCTGTTCACCGGCATCGGGTGGGTCGGCGCCATGCGGGACTGCCTGCGCGCGGTGTGGGACCGGGACGACGAGGACGAGGGGAACCCCTTCACCCGCAAGGGCAAGGACGCCCTGGTGCTCCTCGGCCTCGGCGCGGTGGGGCTGGCCTCGGCCGCGGCCTCGACCTTCGGGTCCAGCGCGGTCGGGAAGTCCGCCGAGTGGCTGGGCATCCCGCGCGACGGCGCGGGCGGCGCGCTCCTGCGGTCCGGCGGGTTCCTCGTCGGCGTCCTGGCGGCGTTCCTGCTGCTGCTCTACGTCCTGACCCTGCTGCCCGGCGTCGAACCGCCGCGCGGCCGCCTGATCCAGGCGGCGCTGATCGGCGCGGTCGGCTTCGAACTGCTGAAGCTGCTGCTCAGCGGCTACATGCGGGAGGTGGCGGCCAAGAGCATGTACGGGGCGTTCGGCGTGCCGATCGCGCTGCTGCTGTGGATCAACTTCACGGCGAAACTGCTGCTCTACGTGTCGTCCTGGACCGCCACGCGCGACGACGCGGACGGAGACGACGCGGACGGAGACGGCGCGCAGGACCCGGACGCGGACAAGTCCCCGGACCCGCGCAAGGCCCCCGGCCCGGGAAGGGCTCCGGGGCCCGGCCCGGCCGCCGGACCGGAGCCCGCGCGGCCGTAGCGGGGCTCCGGTCCGGCCGCTCCGGTCAGCCGTGGCCCATGCCGCGGCGGCCGCGCGGCCAGCGCCGGTTCACCACGAAGGCGCCGCCCGCGAGCAGGACCAGCGCGCCGCCCGCGACACCCAGCGCGGTGCCCACGCCGCCGCCCGCTCCCGCGCCGGCCGCCGCCGGGCCGTCCTCGTGGGACTGGGCGGGGGAGCCGTAGGAGGAGGTGTCCTCGCTCTTCGGCGGGACCAGCTCACCCACCGGCTTGACCTTCCCGGCCGCGGCGAAACCCCAGTCGAAGAGCGCGGACGTCTCCTCGTAGACCGCGTTTCCGCCGCCCGCGCTCGGGTTCATCACCGTGACCAGCAGCTTCCGGGACCCCTGCTGCGCCACGCCGGTGAAGGTGGACCCGGCCATCGTGGTCGTGCCGTTCTTGACGCCCGCGATGCCCTTGTACGGGGCCATGCCGTGCGCGCCCGTCATCAGCCGGTTGGTGTTCTGGATGCCGAAGGACTCGCGTGCCTTCCCGGCGCCCTGCTTGCCGGGGAACTCGGCGTTCGCCGTGCCGCAGTACTCCCGGAAGTCCTGCTTCTGCAGTCCGGAGCGGGCGATGAGCGTGAGGTCGTACGCGCTCGACACCTGCTCCGGGGAGTCGTAGCCGTCGGGGGACACCACGTGGGTGTCCAGGGCCTGCAGTTCCTCGGCGTGCGCCTGCATGTCCTTGACGGTCTTCTCGACGCCGCCGTTCATGGCCGACAGCACGTGCACGGCGTCGTTGCCGGACATCAGGAACACGCCCAGCCACAGGTCGTGGACCGAGTACTCGTGATCCTCCTTGACGCCCACCAGACTGCTGCCCGAACCGACCCCGGACAGCTCCTCCTCGGTGACCTTGTGGACCCGGTCCTTGGGGAGGCCCGGCAGCACGGTGTCCGCGAAGAGCATCTTCATGGTGGAGGCCGGCGGCAGGCGCCAGTGCGCGTTGTGCGCGGCCAGGATCTCGCCCGACTCGGCGTCGGCCACGACCCACGACCGCCCCGACAGGTTCGCGGGGAGGGACGGCGCGCCGGGCAGCAGGTTCACCTGGGTCCCCGGCTGGCCCAGCAGGGCGCCGCCCACCGTGGACATGGACGCGGGCGGTGCGGCCGCCGACGGGGCCTTGGCGGGCCCGCCCTTCCCGTCGGCCGGCGGGGACGGCGCGGCGTGCGCGGGAACCCCGAGAACCGAGGGGATCAGGAGCGCGGCGGAAAGGACCGTCAGCGCGGTCTTCTTTGCATACACGCAGGTGAAAGTACATCCCGATGTGCTGCATGCCGTCCCTGACCGGCCATTTCGAAGAAACCACCGCCGGGACAGCCCACCCCGGCGCGTCCGTCCTGGGGACGAATCCGATACTGAGGTCATGAAACTCAGCCGTTCCTCCTCCTGGTTCCTGCTCGCCTTCGGAGTGTGGAGCTGGTTCATCTGGGTGTCTTTCGTCCGGAACCTGTGGAAGAACGGCAGTGGCCTGGCGTTTGACGCGGCCGGCGATCCCACGTCCTACTTCTGGGTCCACCTGACCCTCGCGGTGACGTCCTTCCTCCTGGGGACGGCCGTCGGGGTGATCGGGTTGCGCGGGGTCCGGGCGCTGCGGCGTGGATCACCTCCGGGCGCGGAGACGGCCGCGGAGACGGGCGCCGGGCCGGGCGGGGACAGGGCCGCGGACGCGGGTCCGCGTACCGGAACCGACGCCGGATCGGGGCCGGCCGCATGATGATCGTGGTCTTCGCCCTGGTCGCGCTGGCGGTCCTCGCCCTGCTGGCCCTCGTACACCGCTGGCTGTGGACCCGCCTGGTCCGCGACACCACCGTCCCCGGCGGCCTGCCCCGCCGCATCGGCACGTCCTTGGCCATCGCCCTGCCCCTCCTCTCTGTGGCCGCCCTGACCTCCGGCCGCGCCGGGGCCCCCTTCTGGCTCCAGCAGGCGGTCGCCTGGCCCGGGTTCCTCTGGCTCGCGGTGCTCCTGTACCTGACCCTGACGATGCTGGTCGCGGAGCCGATCCGCGCGCTGTTGCTCCGCCGTCTGGCCCACCGGGCCCCCTCCGAGGCGGTACCCGCCGCTTCGGGAGCCCCGGCGAACGCCTCCGCGAACGCCCCGGCACCCGCCCCCGCCGAGGCGCCGGACGCGGCCCACCTGGCCGAGGTGCCGGCCGAGTCCGCCGTCCGGGGGCCGAGCCGCCGTACGCTCGCGCGCGCCGTCGGCGGCGCGGCCGCCGCCGTGGCCCTGGGGACCGTCGCGAACGGCGCCCACGGGGTGCTGCGGGGCCCGACGGTCAAGCGGGTCCAGGTGCCGCTGGCCAAGCTGCCGCGCGCGGCGCACGGGTTCCGGATCGCCGTCGTCAGCGACGTCCACCTCGGCCCGGTCCTCGGCCGCGCCCATACCCTGCGCATCGTCGACGCCGTCAACCGCACCCAGCCCGACGTCATCGCCATCGTCGGCGACCTCGTCGACGGGAACGTGCACGACCTCGGCCCGGCCGCCGAGCCGCTGCGCGGGCTCCGGGCGCGCCAGGGCTCGTACTTCGTCACCGGCAACCACGAGTACTTCTCCGGCGCCGCGCAGTGGGTCGACCACGTCCGGGAGCTGGGCCTGACCCCGCTGGAGAACGCCCGCCGCGCGCTGCCGTACTTCGACCTCGCCGGGGTGAACGACATCGCGGGCGAGAGCGAGGGCCAGGGCCCCGACTTCCAGGCCGCCCTCGGCGACCGCGACCGGTCCCGCGCGGCGGTGCTCCTCGCCCACCAGCCCGTCGTCATCCACGACGCGGTCCGCCACGGCGTGGACCTCCAGCTGTCCGGGCACACGCACGGCGGCCAGCTCTGGCCGGGCAACTACCTCGCCGAACTCGCCAACCCCACCGTGGCCGGCCTGGAGCGCTACGGGGACACCCAGCTCTACGTCTCCCGCGGAGCCGGTGCCTGGGGACCCCCGGTCCGGGTGGGCGCCCCGTCCGACATCACCGTCGTGGAACTCGCCTCATACCAGTCCTGATCCCCTCCAAGCGCCCCCGACCCATCGGATACCGGCCTTCCCGAGGCCGAAATTCCGTGATGGGATGACCGTTAATCGGACAGTGTGTTGCTGTCACCGGTACAGGGGTGGGGTTCACGGGATGCGGTCTGTCCGCTCGAAGATGATCGCGGCCGGGCTTGTCCTCGGCGTGGCGGGCGCCGGCGCCTGGCAGCTGCTGCCCGAGGACGGCAACGGCCGGGGCGCCATCCGGGTCGGAACGAGCGACGTCGTCTCCTCCCTCGACCCGGCGGGCGCGTACGACGCGGGCTCCTGGGCCCTGTTCAGCAACGTCTACCAGTCGCTGCTGACGATCAAGCCCGGCGCCGGCGCGCCCGTCCCGGACGCCGCCTCCTCCTGCGCGTTCGTCGGCCAGAAGCTCACGACCTACCAGTGCGAGCTGCGCCCCGACCTGACGTTCCCGGGCGGCCGCGCGATCACCGCCGAGGACGTCAAGCACTCCTTCGACCGGGTCAAGGCCATCAACTCCGACCAGGGTCCGGCCCCCCTGTTCAACACCCTGCGGTCGGTGAAGGCGGAGGGCCGCACGGTCACCTTCAACCTCTCCGCGGGCGACGCCACCTTCCCCTTCAAGATCGCGACGGGCGCCGCCTCGATCGTCGACAAGGAGAAGTACCCGGCGAAGGCCCTGCGCACCGACGGCAAGGCCGACGGCTCGGGCCCGTACACGCTCGGCGGGTACACGGCGGGCGCGAGCGCCGAGCTCAAGCCCAATGCCGCGTACAAGGGCCAGGGCAAGCCCGCGCTGGCGCCCGTCACCGTCAAGTACTTCAAGGACTCGGCCGAGCTCGACCGGGCCTGGAAGGAACGCCAGATCGAGGTCGCCCACCGGGAGATGCCGCCCTCCGTCCTCGCCGGCCTCAACCCCGGCCTGAAGGACACCCGCTACCAGGCTTCCGGCGGAACCGAGATCCGCTCCCTGGTCTTCAACGTCCGCCCCGGATCCCCGGCCGCCCCGCTCGCCGTCCGCCAGGCCGTCGCCACCGTCCTGGACCGCTCCAAGCTGGCGCGCGAGGTCCACTCGGGCACGGTCACCCCGCTCTACTCGCTGGTCCCGGCGGGCATCGGCGCCCACAGCACGCCGTTCTTCGACGCCTACCCGACGCCCAACGGGGCCGTCGCCCGCAAGCTACTCAAGGACGCCGGAATCGCCGCCCCGGTCACTCTCACCGTCGGGGTCAACGCGCGCGGGGCGAACCTCCCCGAGGCCGAGGAGCTCAAGCGGCAGCTCGAGTCCACGGGCCTCTTCCGACTGGAGGTCAAGCCCGTCGAGGAGTGGGCGGACTTCCAGAAGGGCTACGCGGCGGGCGAGTTCGACGCCTACACGATCGGCTGGATCGCCGACTTCCCGGACGCCGACAACTTCCTCGCCCCGCTCGTCGGCGCCGACTCGTCCATGAACAACGGCTTCTCCGACAAGACCGTGGACGCGCTGATCAGCCGTACCCAGTCCCACTCGGAGCGCTCCGAGGCCGACGCCGACTTCCGCGAGCTCCAGAAGACGGTCGCCCAGCAGGTCCCGATGCTGCCGATCTGGCAGAAGAAGGACTACGTGATGTCCCGCGAGGCCGTCACCGGCGCCCAGTACCTGTCCGACGGAACGGGCGTGTGGCGCCTGTGGGAACTCGACTGGCTCTAAGGGGCTCTTCGGATCGTGCCGGGCGGGGGACAGCCCGGGCGGGGCCCCGCAGCACCGCGTCCGGGCGGCAGGGGCTCGGCCGAGAGGATCTCGTAACGCTCGTGATCCACCGTCAGGAGCCGGACGGCACGGCTAGGCCGGGTCCGGTTCCGGGTCCGGGTCCGGGTCCGACGCCCGCTTCTTCGACACCACCGTCTGCGCCATGCCCGGCAGGAAGTCCGCGAACAGCTCGTGCACTTCCCGCACCAGCGGCCGCAGCACCCGGAACCGGGCCAGCACGATGCCCCGCGTCGTCAGCTGCGCGCCGCGCTCGGCGAGCCCCCGCGTCTTCTGGCTGTCCGGCGAGCGGTCGAAGACCCAGTACAGGACCAGGCCCATCTGCGAGAGCCACATCAGCTCCGGCAGTACGTCGGCCAGTTCGGCCGGCACCTTCGTCTTCGCGCCCGCCAGCACCTCGCGGTGGATGTCGATCGCCGCCTTGCGGGCGGGCTCCGACTCCGGTGAGAAGGGGCTGAGCGGACTCTCCGGATCCGCCGCGTTCTTGAAGAACTGGGAAGCGAACTCGTGGTACGGGGCCGCGATGTCCATCCAACTGGTCAGCACGCCCGCGAGCCGCTTCTGCAGATCGGTCTCGTTGTCCAGGATGGGCCGGACCGCCGCCTGGTGGGCGGCGCCGATCCGGTCGTAGAAGCCCTGGACCAGGTGTTCCTTCGACTCGAAGTAGTAGTAGGCATTGCCGACCGAGACACCGGCCTCCTTGGCGATGCCCCGCATGGTCGTCTTGTCGAAACCGCGCTCCTGGAAGAGCCGGAGCGCGGTTTCAAGGATGAGCGTGCGGGTCTGTTCGCTCTTGGGAGCCTTCTGATCAGTCACGGTGCACGAGCCTAGCGGGGGACGGAGCACTGGTCGTCACAGGCCGGTTCCTCCGCCCACGCGGGGCCGTTCTCCGCCGCCGGGCCGCCTTCCGTCCGTACGGCCTGCCGCCAGGCGGAGGCGGTGTACATGGCCGCCCGGGCGAAGGGGCGGCCCGCCGGGGTGGCGAGCCAGTTGGCCTTCGGCCGGTGCTCGGCCAGTGCCCACAGGCACACGATGAAGGCGTCGGTCCCCTTCCACACCTGCCCCGAGTCCCCGATGACGGTGATCTCCTTGAGCGTCGAGGCGTGGTCGAGCAGCGGGAAGCGCCGCCGCGCCTCGTAGGACGCCGCGGGCACCAGGTCCATGCGGACCAGCCCGCGCTGCCCGATCAGCCAGTGCCTGATGTGTACGCAGACCGGGCAGCCGGCGTCGTACAGGACGGTCAGTCCGCGCACCGCTCCCCGAGCCGGCACCGGCTCAGGCCCCGGCCGGCGCGGTCCACCCCTGGGGGGCGACCGGCGGGGTGTGCTGGCGCTCCATGATTCCCCGGCGGCGCATCTTGTTCAGCACCCACACGTTCCCGAGGTGCATGACGCCGAGGACGAGCAGGACGACGCCGAGCTTGAGCGACAGCGCCTCGAAGAGGCCGCGGGCGTCGAGGATCGTCTCGCCCGAGCGCAGGTACAGGGTCACGAAGCCGATGTTCACGAGGTAGAAGCCGACCACCAGGAGGTGGTTGACGGCGTCGGCGAGCTTCTCGTTCCCCTGGAGGACGTCGCCGATGAAGACGCGGCCGTTGCGGCTGAGCGTGCGGGCCACCCAGACGGTGAGGCCGATGCTGATGAGCAGGTAGATGACGTACGCGACCACGGTGAGGTCCATAGCCCCAGCCCCCTTGAACGTGTTCAATTGCTTGGCAGGACTGACTCTAGGGCGTTTTTTGAACAAGTTCAAGCGAATGTCGGCGCGGCGTAGGGCGGGTGTGGGGCGGGGGGTGTGGGGCGGGGGCGGTGAGGCGGGCGGGGGTGGGGCGGGGCGGTACTTGTGCGGGGCGGAAGCGCGAGGGGTTGGGGGTTTCCCGTCAGTCTCATCGTCTCTCCGGTTCGGGCCGGCCCCTCAAGGGCGCTCCCTGCGGTCGCGTCGCTACGCGATGGCCTGCGGCCACCCTTGACCGACCGTCCCGAACCGGACATACGAGACTGTCGGGAACCCCCCAAAAGAACGGCACCGGGCGAGACACCAACAGACCCGGCAGCCAGAGAAGGACGGGCCCGCTTGCGGGCGCGTCAGATCGCTACGCGCTTCAGTTGGCTTAGCGGCTGCGGGCCGGCTGGGGCTGGGCATAGGCCGCGCGAGATCGCTACGCCCTTCGCCCGGCTCAGCGACTGCGGTCCGCCTGTGGCGGGGGGCGGCGTGACTACTTGTTGATCTTCTTCTCGTTCGAGGTCCGCGCAAACTGTTCGTCCGAATGAGTGGACCGTGGCTGCCCGTGCGGCCGGTCGGTCGATCGGACCGTCGGCCGGCTGCCGGTCAGTCGGCGGGCAGGCCGAACCAGCGGAGGAGTACGGGTCGTGCGTCGTCGGGGGCGTCCTCGGGGCCGCGGGCATAGCGCGCGAGCAGGGCCAGATAGTCGTCATGGAAGGCGTCCAGCTCACCCTTCGTGAGGTGGATGAGGCTGCGTGAACCCCGCATCCAGCCTTCGGACTCCTTCTGTCCGGCGGTGAACTGCCGGGCGAGCTCGACGTCCTCCTCGATCCTCATCCGGTCCAGCTCGGCGGACATGGCGCGCTCGGCCTCCGTCAGTTCACCCTGCGGTGGTCTGCGGATGTCGAGGCCGCGCACCCCGCGCCACCAACGCTCACGCCCGGTGGAGCGCTCGGGGATGTCTTCGATGAGGCCGCTGCGCTCCAGCATGCGCAGGTGGTAGCTGAGCGTCCCGGTGTTCTCGCCGAAAGCGGCCGCCAGCGTGGTCGAGGTGGCCGGGCCCGCCGCGCCGAGGTGGCGCAGGATGCGCAGGCGCAGGGGGTGTGAGAGGGCCTTGAGTACCTCGGGGCTGTCGACCGTGCGCCGCCCTGCAGCTTCCGCTCTCCGCTCTTTCGTCATGGCGGCAGTCTATCCAGAGCACAGTGATTTCTCTGCAGACCTTTCTCTGCAGAGAAACATCTGCAATGCTGTGGCGTATGACGCCGAACCGAGTGACCTTGAATCGCACAGTCCGCCGCTTCACGAGTGCTGTCGCGGGGGCACTACTCGCCGGACTCGCCCTGGGCGCCGCACCCGCGCAAGGAGCTGAACGGGCCGCGCAACTCCCCGAATTCGACTTCTCCGCCTGCCCGACCATCGATGAGCTGCCCGCGGGTGCGGATCCCGGGACTTGGCGCTGCGAGGTCATGCACGCCACGGGGCATCTGCGCATGGGCGCCATCGACGAGCCGCTCACCAAACCTATGAAGATCACCTTTGCGGAAGGCCGTGTGGACGGTGAATTCCGCCAGGTCTTCGGGGAGATGACCGCTGCGCCAATCCGGCTGAGAGGCACCCCGTTCACCCTGACTCCGCAGTACGGCGGCTACTCGGACTTCCTGTCCGACGACATCCGGCGCGGCGAGTTCGACATCAAGTTCGCCATAGGCACGATGCACGGGCTGCCGGCCCTGCCGTCGTCGGGCTGCTCGGTGGGCAGCGATGAGGACGCGGTCCACCTAGTACTCAGGGACACCTTTCCCACCCGGGTGATATCCAAGGACCCCCTGGTCGTCGCCTTCGGTGCCCAGGATGCGGAGTTCGCCGCCCCGGGCACCAGTGGCTGCGGCCTCCTGAGTCGCGCGTTCGACCGGGCCCTGGGCTTGCCGTCCGCGGCGGGGGCGAACACCTTCGCCATGGATGTCACGGTGGCCATTCGGCCCTACAAGTAGGGCCGGTTCGTCGAACGAGAGTCAGTTCAGGCTGCGTGATTCTCGGAGCGTTCGGTGAGGCGGCCGCGTTCGAAGCGGGCTCCGGCACGGACGGGCGCCACGAGGGCTGGTGCGTTGACCGCTCGCCTGCGGGCCCAGGCGGACGCGACAAGCTTGAAGACCATGGCGAGCGCGGCAGCCGCACCGCCGGCGCCCTTGGTGACCTTGGTCTTGAGCCGTTCCGACAGGTGGATGCCGTCGGCCCAGACGTAGTCGGATCCGGCCAGGTCGCGGTCGCCGAAGGCTTTGCGATCGGCCTGCCACTGCTGCCGGAGCGTGAGGTTGATTGCGTCAACCTCACGCTCCGGCACGGCACCTCGGCACCCCGAACGGCCGGTTCTTGCGCACGAATGGCCTGCTGACGCCGTCCCAGCGACCCTCAAGTGGCCAAGCGCGGCCTAGATCCAGCCCCAGCCGGCCCGCAGTCGCTGAGCCGGCTGAAAGCGCGTAGCGATCTGATGCGGCCTATGCCCAGCCCCAGCCGGCCCGCAGCCGCTAAGCCAACTGAAGCGCGTAGCGATCTGACGCGCCCGCGAGCGGGCCCGCTCCTCCCTGGCTGCCGGGTCTGTTGGTGTCTCGCCCGGTGCCGTTCTTTTGGGGGGTTCCCGACAGTCTCGTATGTCCGGTTCGGGACGGTCGGTCAAGGGTGGCCGCAGGCCATCGCGTAGCGACGCGACCGCAGGGAGCGCCCTTGAGGGGCCGGCCCGAACCGGAGAGACGATGAGACTGACGGGAACCCCCCAACACCTCGCGCTTCCGCCCCGCACAAGTACCGCTCGCCGCGCCCCCGCCCCGCCCCACACCCCCCGCCCGACGTCGCGCCGCCCGCCCCCGCCGCCCGCCCCGCCCCCTCAGAAGCTCAGCGAGCGGGCGTAGTTGACCTGGTTCATGACCCACGGGTACGCGTGCGCGTTCGCCGCCGGGATCATCGTGGAGTGGTGGCGGCCGCCGCTGGTGACCGTGACCTGGATATAGCCCGTCGTGACCTTTTCCTTCATCAGGAGGAACAGCAGGCCCAGCAGGCAGAACACCGCGAAGACGACCGCCAGCACGATGGCGTGGGTCGGGATCTTCTCCTCGGTGCGCGAGAAGTCCGTCGCGTTCCACATCGAGCCCTGGAGCGGCATCGAACCCGACGGGGTGATGATCTGGTCGCCGACGACGCTGATGTCACCGAGGGACAGCATCGCGCCCCCGCCGCCACCCGTACCCGGACCGTACGCCGGTACGGGGAAGCCCGCGCCGCCGATGGTCGGCTGGTAGGCGGCGGCTGCCGGGTAGGGCTGCGGGTAGCCGTAACTGGCCTCGCCCGGCCCCCATCTGTAGTCGCCCTCACCGGGCTGACCGGGCTGGCCGCCCTGACCGGGGTCGCTCGCGTAGGGGTTCGGCTGCTGCTCGCTCATGCGGGCGATCCTTCCACAGGCCCGCCCGCCCCCGTACCCCGCGTGCTCAGACCGGGACCAATCCCGTACACGTGAGCCCCGTGTCCCGGACGGTGGTCCGGGACACGGGGCTCGGTACGGCTACTGCTGCGAAGCGCGGATCAGAAGCGGCGCGTGATCAGGGCGCGCTTGACTTCCTGGATCGCCTTCGTGACCTCGATGCCGCGGGGGCACGCGTCGGTGCAGTTGAAGGTCGTGCGGCAGCGCCACACGCCGTCCTTGTCGTTCAGGATCTCCAGCCGCTGCTCGCCGGCCTCGTCGCGCGAGTCGAAGATGAAGCGGTGCGCGTTGACGATCGCCGCCGGGCCGAAGTACTGGCCGTCGTTCCAGAACACCGGGCACGAGGACGTGCACGCGGCGCACAGGATGCACTTGGTGGTGTCGTCGAAGCGCTCGCGGTCCTCGGCGGACTGCAGGCGCTCGCGCGTCGGCTCGTTGCCCTTGGTGATGAGGAAGGGCATCACGTCGCGGTACGCCTGGAAGAACGGCTCCATGTCGACGATGAGGTCCTTCATCACCGTGAGGCCCTTGATGGCCTCGACCGTGATGGGCTTCTCCGGGTCGATGTCCTTGATCAGCGTCTTGCAGGCGAGCCTGTTCTTGCCGTTGATCCGCATCGCGTCGGAGCCGCAGATGCCGTGCGCGCACGAGCGGCGGAAGGTCAGCGTGCCGTCGAGGTCCCACTTGATCTTGTGGAGACCGTCGAGCACGCGCTCCTTCGGGTCGATCTCGACCTGGAAGTCCTGCCAGGTCGACTCTTCCGAGATCTCCGGGTTGAAGCGGCGGATCCGGAAGGTGACCGTGATGAAGGGCGAGGCGGCCGCCGCGGCCTCCATCTGGTCCGTCTTGGACAGGGTCGGGGTGGCCATCAGTACTTACGCTCCATCGGCTGGTAGCGGGTGACGACGACGGGCTTGTAGTCCAGCCGGACGGAGTCCCTGCCGTCGGCGTCCACCTCGCGGTACGCCATGGTGTGGCGCATGAAGTTGACGTCGTCGCGGTTCGGGTAGTCCTCGCGGTAGTGACCGCCGCGGGACTCCTTGCGCGCCAGCGCGGACACGGCCATGACCTCGGCCAGGTCGAGCAGGTTGCCCAGCTCGATGGCCTCCAGCAGGTCCGTGTTGAAGCGCTTGCCCTTGTCCTGGACGGACACGTTGCGGTAGCGCTCGCGCAGCTCCGCGATCTTGTCGACCGCGGTCTTGATGGTCTGCTCCGTACGGAACACCATCACGCACGCGTCCATCGTCTCCTGGAGCTCCAGACGCAGGTCGGCGACCCGCTCGCGGCCCGTGGAGTTGCGCAGCTGCTCGACGAGGTCGACGACCTGCTGCGCCGGGTTCTCCGGCAGCTCGACGAAGTCGTGCGCGTGGGCGTACGCCGCAGCGGCGATGCCCGAGCGCTTGCCGAAGACGTTGATGTCCAGCAGCGAGTTGGTGCCCAGGCGGTTCGCGCCGTGCACCGACACGCACGCGACCTCGCCGGCCGCGTACAGGCCCGGGACGACGGTGGTGTTGTCGCGCAGGACTTCACCCTCGACGTTGGTCGGGATGCCGCCCATGGCGTAGTGCGCGGTGGGCTGGATCGGGATCGGGTCCGTGTACGGCTCGATGCCGAGGTACGTACGGGCGAACTCGGTGATGTCCGGGAGCTTGGCGTCGAGCTGCTCCGGCGGCAGGTGCGTCAGGTCCAGGTACACGTGGTCCCCGGCCGGACCGCAGCCGCGGCCTTCGCGGATCTCGGTGTAGATGGAGCGCGAGACGACGTCACGGGACGCGAGGTCCTTCATGACCGGCGCGTACTTCTCCATGAAGCGCTCGCCGTCCTTGTTGCGGAGGATGCCGCCCTCTCCGCGGGCACCCTCCGTCAGCAGGATGCCCATGCGCCAGATGCCCGTCGGGTGGAACTGGAAGAACTCCATGTCCTCCAGCGGCAGACCGCGCCGGTAGCAGGCCGCCTGGCCGTCGCCGGTGAGGGTGTGCGCGTTGGAGGTCACCTTGAAGAACTTGCCGGTGCCGCCGGAGGCGTAGATGACGGACTTGGCCTGGAACACGTGGATCTCGCCGGTGGCGAGCTCGTACGCGACCACGCCGGCCGACTTCGTGACGCCGTCCTCCTCGACCAGGAGCTGGTCCAGGACGTAGAACTCATTGAAGAACTCCACGCCCTCCTTGACGCAGTTCTGGTAGAGCGTCTGGAGGATCATGTGGCCGGTGCGGTCCGCGGCGTAGCAGGACCGGCGGACCGGGGCCTCGCCGTGGTTGCGCGAGTGGCCGCCGAAGCGGCGCTGGTCGATGGTGCCGTCCGGGGTGCGGTTGAACGGCAGGCCCATCTTCTCCAGGTCGAGGACGGCGTCGATGGCCTCCTTCGCCAGGATCTCGGCGGCGTCCTGGTCGACCAGGTAGTCACCGCCCTTGACCGTGTCGAAGGTGTGCCACTCCCAGTTGTCCTCTTCCACGTTGGCCAGGGCGGCGGCCATGCCGCCCTGCGCGGCGCCCGTGTGGGAGCGGGTGGGGTAGAGCTTCGTCAGCACGGCGGTGCGGCTGCGCTTCGTCGACTCGATGGCGGCGCGCATGCCCGCGCCGCCCGCGCCGACGATGACGGTGTCGTACTTGTGGATCTTCATTGGTTACGCCTCAGCCCCGTTGCCTAGCGGATGTTCGGGTCGAAGGTGAAGATCACCAGCGTGCCCAGAAGGATGGTGAACACCGTGGCGGTGTAGAGCAGGCCCTTCAGCCACAGCCGCGTGTTGGCGCGCTCCGCGTAGTCGTTGATGACCGTACGCAGACCGTTCGCGCCGTGCAGCATGGCCAGCCACAGCATCAGCAGGTCCCAGACCTGCCAGAACGGGGACGCCCAGCGGCCGGCCACGAAGGCGAAGCCGATCTTGGAGACGCCGCCGTCCAGCACCAGCTGGATCAGGAGGTGGCCGATCACGAGCACGACCAGGACGATGCCCGAGAGGCGCATGAAGAGCCATGCCACCATCTCGAAGTTGCCGCGGGTCGAGCGCGGGGTCTTGCCGGTCCGCTTGCGCGGGGCCTCGATGTACGGGGCCGGGTTGTCGACGTCGTAGAGGGACACGCCCTCGACGTCGCCGATGACCTTGGGGGAAGAAGTGTCAGAAGACATGCGTGTCACTTCCCGAACAGTTCAAGGTAGGCGTGGCCGAGTACGGGGTAGAGGGCCCCGACCATCAGCACGATCCAGATGCCCACGACGGTCCAGAGCATCTGCTTCTGGTAGCGCGGGCCCTTGGACCAGAAGTCCACGGCGATGACACGGAGACCGTTGAGCGCGTGGAACAGGATTGCGGCGACGAGGCCGTACTCCAGCAGCGCGACGATCGGCGTCTTGTAGGTAGCCACCACGTCGTCGTACGCCTCGGGGGAGACGCGGACGAGAGCGGTGTCGAGGACGTGTACGAACAGGAAGAAGAAAATGAGGACGCCGGTGACTCGATGAGCCACCCAGGACCACATTCCTTCCCGGCCGCGGTACAACGTTCCAGCCGGCACGGAAAACCCTCCGGAAGCGGGGCGGGGGCCAGCCGGCTTCTTTGTCGGTCGGGCCCGGCCGGGTACGGTCCTCCGGCCCCGGACATCGTAGCGACGCTTTGTCGGTTCCCTTGCGCGGGGGTCATCGGTGTGATCAAACAGGCACGGACGGACTATCCCACAGGGGCAAATAGCCCGAATTCCTCCGCAGTCAGCCCATCGGCCGACGTGAGCCAGCGTGTCAGGTCCAGCAGCCGGGCCTGCGCGACTCTGCGCAGCTCGTCCGCGGAGATCGACCGCTCCTCGTCCACCTCGTGCCCCATCCGCCGCCGGATCGCCGCCAGCAGCTGGTCCGCCTGCTCCTCCGGCGGGTGCCCGTCGAGGCAGATCACGAAGGCGTGGCCGAACTTGCGTTCGTACGCGGCGTGGGCCGCGTCGAGGGCCAGCAGGGCGGCGTACGAGGCACCGTGCTCCAGTTCCGCGGAGCTCTCGGCGGCCAGCGCCTCCGTCAGGTCGGCCTGGGAGAGGTCGTACGACGCCTCGTCGGCGGCGGCGAGCAGCACGCCCGGGTCCGGGTAGGGGCGGTGGGCGGCCAGCCGGTGCGCCCAGCGGCGGCTTCCGCAGCAGTGCAGCAGGGCGGCGTGGGCCGCCTCGGGGGAGAGGGCGTTGAACCGCGTCAGTCCGCGGCCGCGAGGGGGTTCGGAGCGTGCCCCGGACGGCTCGCCCGGACTTCGTCCGGAAGATGCCCCCTGGAAGGTGCCCGCGGCGGCCTGTGCCGGAAGATGGCTGGACAGCGGGAGCTCCTCGGGGCGTGGCGCGGGTGTACCGCCACGCTAGCGACGTGGGGTCGGGTGTGTCGTACTCCCGCGGGGAAATCACCCGGAAGAGAGCCGAAAGGATGACGTGGACGCCTGGTACGGAGCGTGGGGCAGCCGTTCGAAGGACGCGCGGCCCGTCCGCGGGGAGCCGCGCGGGCGGGCCGGGAAGGGGAAGACGACCGAGGCCGCCACCCCCCACAGGAGAGGCCCCGGTCGCCGTCCGTCACGGACTCGTGCGACAAGCCCGTACCCCTGTCAGCGCCCCGAGTGCGTTTTGTGTCACACCTCGCTCCGCGCAGGGTTGGTTGCTGGTTGTACAACTCGTGGACGAAGGTGCTTGAAAGCCGTAACGTGCTGATTTGCGCCAGACGTACAGGACAGTGAACGGGTTGGGGACTTTGCTGGGGGACGACGCGGAGCTGACCGCCGCGGTGCTCGCGGCACAGGACGGCGACGAGAACGCGTTCCGTGCTGTGTACCGCGCCGTGCACCCACGCCTGCTCGGATACGTACGCACGCTCGTCGGGGACGGCGACGCGGAGGACGTGACGTCCGAGTCCTGGCTGCAGATCGCCCGCGACCTCGACTCCTTCACCGGCGACGCCGACCGCTTCCGCGGCTGGGCCGCCCGGATCGCCCGCAACCGGGCCCTGGACCACATCCGCATGCGCGGCCGCCGCCCCGCCATCGGCGGCGACGACACCGAACTCACCGGCTGGGCCGCCGAGTGCGACACCGCGGGCGCGGCCATGGAGTCGCTCGCCACCGGTTCGACCATGGCGCTCATCGCCCAGCTCCCCCAGGACCAGGCGGAGGCCGTCGTCCTGCGCGTCGTGGTCGGTCTCGACGCCAAGACCGCCGCCGAGACCCTCGGCAAGCGGCCCGGAGCCGTACGCACCGCCGCGCACCGGGGCCTGAAGCGGCTGGCGGAGCTGCTGGGCGCGCAGGGCGTGACGGGCGACTTCGCGCCGGGCGGCGAAGCGGAACCGGAACCGGACTCGGACGGGCGGCCCCGGGTCGGCCATAATGCCGGTGGCCAGGCATGGGACGGCGGGGGCGGGAGGGATCTCGACGCCGTACCCGCTCAGCGTGGCCGTGGCGGGGGCCTCGTAGAACAAACCGGTGTGACGCATTCACGTTGGCGGACGCAGAAGGACATGTGATGGCCGACGAGCGCGACAGGTGGCTGGACAGAGCCGCGGCGGACAAACTGCTGCGCGGAGAGCCGGCGCAACCTGTGGGACCGGCCGCCGATCCGCACGCCCGTGCACGGGCCGCCCGCCTGCGCGCGGCCCTCGACGCCCTGGCCGAGCCCTCGCCCGCCCGCGGGGAACTGCCCGGCGAGGCCGCGGCGGTCGCCGCCTTCCGCGCGGCGCACGCCACGCGCGCCGCGCACGCGGCCGCCGCGGCCGGGCCGCCGGCCGCCGCCTCCCGGGAGGCCCTGCTCGACCTCGGCCGCCTCACCCCCGTCGCGGCGCCCCGCACCCGGCGGCACGTCCGGTTCGGCCTCGCGGCCGCCCTGGCGAGCGTCGCCGTGGGCGGTCTGGCCGCCGCCGCGGGAGCCGGGCTGCTGGACCAGGACCGGTTCGACAGCGCGGGACCCGTACCGGCGATGTCGGTCAGCGCCGACGACGACGCGCCCCCGGACGCCGACGGCGCGCTCCCCACCCTCGCCCCCCAGCCGCAGCCGACCCCGCTCCGGGGCGGCGCGACCGTCCAGCCCGACCCGGGTGGCGCCACCGCGACGCCGGAAGCGGACGGGCGTACGGAGCCCTCCGCCGTGGCCACCACCGGAACCGGAACCTCCACCGGAGGGCTCGCCGCCGGCGGCACCGGCAAGGACCTCCGGGACGGCACCCAGGACGGGGCCGCCGCGGGCAAGGACGACGCGGGCGACCCCGAGGGCAACGGGAACACCTTCGCCAACGGCGGCAGCAAGGAGCGCGACCACGACCGGGCGAAGCGCCGGGCGGCGACCCTCTGCGAGGACTACCGGGCGGGACACCTCGACAAGGACCGCCGCGAGAAGCTCTCGAACCTGGCCCGGGGCCTCTCCCGCATCCCGCGCTACTGCGAGGCGCTGCTCGACGGCGTCACCGACGCCGGCGGCATGCCCGGCGACGCACCCGGCGCACCCGGCCGCTCGGGCGGATCGGGTACGACCGGCGGTTCGGGCGGGAGCGGCGGTCCGGGCGGGGACGGCGGCGGCGACGGCGTCTTCCGGGCCCCGACCCTGACCCCGGCGCTGCCGGGTGGTTCGGGCCTGCGCGACCGCCACTGATCAGTGTGCTGACCTGCCTGTAACACTTTTCGAACCCGCGACGCAGTACGTATCGAGCCGACTGGTCATCGGCCGCGCATGAGCCGGGGTTCCCCCCGTACCCCTGGGCTCTGCGCAACCGGCGCGGGCGGGGCACGTTCCCCCGGCCCTGCCCGCGCCCTTTACTTCCGACCGCTCGCGCGGCACGGCGGTCGTCACCAGTAGACGACGACCTTGTCGCCCACCTGGACCTGGTCGAACAGCGCCGACAGCTTGCCCTTGTCCCGGACGTTGACGCAGCCGTGCGAGGCGCCGGCGTAGCCGCGGGCCGCGAAGTCGGCCGAGTAGTGCACCGCCTGGCCGCCGCTGAAGAACATCGCGTACGGCATCGGCGTGTGGTAGATCGTCGACGTCCACTCCTTGGCCTTCCAGCCCACGTTGAACACGCCCTCGCGGGTCGGGGTGTTCTCCGAGCCGAAGCGCACGTCCATCGTCGAGACGACCTTGCCGTCGATCATCCAGGCGAGCGTGCGGCTCTCCTTGCTGATGCACATCACCCGGCCCTCCATACAGCGCGCGTCCGGGGCGTCCGGCTCGTTGACCGTCGGCGGGCGCAGCTCGTCGGCGGTGGGCTGCTTGGTGGCGGCCTGGATCTTCTTCCAGGTGGGCTCGTCGACCGACCCGGTCGGGTTCAGAGCGTTCTTCGACTGGAAGGACTTGACCGCGGAGGTCGTCTTGGAGCCGTAGAAGCCGGTCGGCGCGACCGACATCAGCTTGAGCTGCTTCAGGCGCGCCTGGAGTTCGCGCACCTGCTCGCTGTCATCACCGTTGGCCATGACCTGCCGGACCGTCGGCGACGGTGAGGCCGAATTCGAAGCGGACGGCGAGGCCGACTTCGAGGCGGAGGGCGAGGCGGACTTCGACGGTTCGCCCGGCTTGTCGTCGGTGGTCGGCGAGGCATCGGGGGAGGCGCCCGCCGTGGGCGAGGCGGAAACCGTCGAAGAGGAGCCCGAGGACTGCGACTTCTGCGGTCCGCAGGCGGTCGCGGCGAGCGCGACGGCGGTGACCACCCCAAGCGTGCGGATTATGACTCTCTGGCGTTGCATTGCATTCCCCCGATTTCCACGTCGTGTAAGTAGGTGATGCCTGGGGCGCGCGGAGAGTTGCACAGAGTCCCGGGATGTTGCGCCATTGTGACCGGGGCCCGGCCGCGGCCGTTCGAAGGCGTGCGGGGCGGGGCGTGCCCAGCGGTGGCCGGGGAAGGTTCTATCAGTCCCGGACCCGGTCGTTCCACGCGCGGACGGCCCGCGGCGCGCACCGTGACCGGAAATCCGATCGAACGGGCCCGCAGGCCCGGCGGCCTGACGGAGTGGGGCACGATCACCTGATCGGGTGATCCGGGAGGCGCACGGGACGTGCACGGGAGGCGTACGGGACGGCCGGTTCCCGTGGGTGAAACAGGGTGGCGTGACAGGTACAACCCTGTGCGACACTCCTGCACATGCTGGGTGTGACAGATCTTCCGACGTACCTCGCCGGCCTGGTGCTGATCGTGCTGCTGCCGGGGCCGAACTCGCTCTACGTGCTGTCCGTGGCGGCGCGCGGCGGGGTGAAAGAGGGCTACAAGGCCGCCTCCGGGGTGTTCACCGGCGACGCGGTCCTGATGGTGCTGACCGCCGCCGGCGCGGGCGCCCTGCTCCAGGCGAGCCCGCTGCTGTTCGCCGTGGTGAAGTTCCTCGGCGCCGGCTACCTGGCGTGGCTGGCCGTGGGGATGATGCGGACCGCCCTGGCCATGTGGCGCGGGCGCAGGGCCACGCAGGAGGAGTTGCTGACCGGCGCCGAACCGGAGGGCGGCACCGGGCGGCCCTACCGGCGGGCGCTGCTGGTGAGCCTGGTCAACCCGAAGGCCATCCTGTTCCTGCTGTCCTTCTTCGTGCAGTTCGTCGACCCCGGGTACGCCTATCCGGCGCTGTCGTTCCTGCTGCTCGGCACGGTGTCGCAGCTGGTGAGCTTCGTCTACCTGTCGACCCTGATCTTCACCGGGACCCGGCTGTCGGCCGCCTTCCGCCGCCGCAAGCGGCTGTCGGCCTGGGCGACCTCGGCGGCCGGCGTGCTGTTCCTGGGCTTCGCGGCCAAGCTCGCCGTCAGCTGAGCGCGGGGCCCCCGCGGCCCGTACGCCGCAGCCGCGCGAGCCGCCGTACGGCCCGGCGCACCTTCGGGCTGCGCGGCAGGAACGCCAGCCGGGCGGGGACGCCGCCGGGCAGTCCCAGCACGGTCAGCCGGCGCCGGGTGACGTACCGCAGGGCTTCGGGGCCGGGCCGCCCGGCGAGGTGGGCCTCGGCCTCCGCCCGGCGGGCCGCCAGGATCCGCGGCTGCATCGTGAACCCGACCGCGGTCAGGAGCCCGGCCAGTTCGGCCCGGACCCGCTCGGGGCCGGGGGGCGTCCAGGCGCGGACCGCGTCCGCGTCGGCCAGGTCGGGGAGCAGGGCGTCGACCAGGGCCAGCGGGACGCGGTTGCTGTTCGCGTACGGGGTCAGGCGGGCCAGCACCGCGTCCGTGCCGGTGCGGGCGACGGGGAGCCCGTACAGGGTGGCGGCGGTCAGCAGGCCCGTGGAGAAGCAGCCGACGACCAGCGCGGGGCGCAGCCGCTGGTAGAGCGTCTCGGCCAGCACCGGGGCGGCGGCCACGGTCAGCCGGACGCCGAGCCGCGCGGCTTCCCGCTCGGCTTCACGGGAGTACGCGGCGGGGGCGCCGGGGTGCGGTTTGAAGACCAGCTCGCGGTGGCCGAGGGCGTGCGCGCCGCGGACCATGTCCCCGTGCAGCCGCTCCTCCTCGTCGGGGGTCATCAAATCCAGCGCGGAGAGGTACTGGCCGAGGAGGAGGACCGGGCGGCCGGCGGGGTCTTCGGGGTCCGCGACTCCTCCGGGGCCGGCGGCTCCTCCGAGCCCTCCGAGGCTTTCGAGCCCTCCGAGACCTTCGAGGTCCGCGTGTTCCGCGAGTTCCGCGAGCACCTTCAGGAGGGGCTCCGCGGGCAGCGGCTCCGCCCGTACCCCGAACTCGGTCAGCAGCAGCGGCTCCAGACCCGGCACCAGGTCGGGGTGGAGGACCCGCCGCACCCGCGTCCCGAGCTGGGGGTCGAGACGGAAGCGGGTGGGCCCGTAGCTCATCAGCCCGTCGGCGTAGACGTCGACGGCCGCGCCGGGGAAGAGCCGGCACAGGGTCTGGGCGGGCGGCACCTGGAGCGACTCCACGACCAGCTCGACCCGGTCGTCGCCGAGTCCCCACAGGCCGCGCAACTGACGCTCCCACAGCGGGACGTCCTCCGGGCGCGGGGCCCAGGTGCTCGGGTGCTGCGGTGCGATGACGGCGTTCCAGTCGAGCACCTCGTCGAAGCGGGCGCGCGGCACGGCGAAGCCCGGCAGGTCCGCGAGCCCGGGGCTGACCTCGGCGGTCACGGCGTGGTTGCTGGTCAGCAGGATGCGGCGGCCGGCGGGCGGGAAGACGCCCGCGTCGATGCCCGCCGCGAGGGTGGCGGCGCCGTAGAGGGTCGAGGCCAGGAAGATCTGGGTGGGCATCAGGCGGCCGCTCCCCGCGGGCTGCGCAGGCCGAGCGGGCGACGGCCCAGGGGGCGGTGTGCCCGGCGCACCCGGCGCAACAGGGTGGAGCGCTCCGGGTCCATCGAGTCCAGGGCCCGGTCCAGTACGTCCTGGGGCATGCGTCCGAGTGCGGCCGTGCTCATCGTGCGGAGTTTCCTGGCCACGGCCGGTTCGTACCTTTCGATGGATCCGAAATGGTGGGCGATGATCGCGCAATACGTTCGGACGGCTTTCGGCATCAGCCGGTCCGATTCGCGGTCCGTCGCGGTTTCCGCGATTACTTGATCGAATGCGCGGATGAAATCGAGCTGCCGTTCGTCCCCGACCTGCGTCAGTGAGGTGGAAATCCCGCGACGGTAGAAGATTCCGGGCATTCCGACGGCCGCGAAGGATTCCGCCTCCCGGTGCAGCCGCCAGATCCACGGCCGGTCCTCCGCCGTCCGCAGCCCGTCGGTGAAGCGCAGCACTCCCCGGTCCAGCAGCCGCCGGTGGTACATGCCGGCCCAGGCGTACGGGTAGTCCACCGACGTGGCCCGGTCGGCGGGCAGGATCGCGGTGCGCGGATCGGCGACGATCGACTGCGGCCCGTACGGGACGCGTTGCACGCTCCGGTCCCGGCCGGTGCACCGCACATGGTCGGTGCGGACGAAGTCGCAGCTCAGGGCCTCGATGGCGGCCAGTGTCCGGGCCAGGTGGCCGGGGGCCAGCCAGTCGTCCCCGTCCAGGAAGGCGAGGTACTCGCCGCCGGCCGCGTCCAGCCCGGTGTTCCGCGCGGTGGCCAGGCCGCCGTTGCGCCCGTGCCGCAGGAGGACCGCGCCGGGCAGCGTGCGGGCCGCCCGTTCCAGCAGGTCGCCCGTCCCGTCCGTCGAGCAGTCGTCGACGAGCAGGAACTCGAAATCGTCCCGGGCGTTGGCTTCGAGGCTCCTCAGGACATCCGGTGCGTACGTCCGCACGTTGTAGAACGGCACGACAACAGAGAGCTTGGGCACTCACGGGACGTTAGGGGCCCGTCCGGCATTCACCGTGACCCCCGTGCGGATTCCACGTGAACGACGCGGGGCGGGCGCGTTAACCCGCACGCTTTCGCATTTCGTCGACTGGTTGTTAACCCGCTGTTGTGCGGTCGTTGGGCCGGTCGGCGGCGCCGCGGAATAGTTTCTGCCGCGTGCCAGAAAGCAAGCTGCGCGTCGCCGTGCTCGCCGATTCCGATACGCGATGGAAATGGGGCGCACTCACCGCCCGCCGTCTCGTGCCCGACCACCAGCTCACCGGATACCTGCTGCGCGGCCGCGCCACGCCCACCGACCGCCAGCTCGGCGAGGTGGGGGTCGGCGCCGACCGGCTGGCCGAGGTGTCCTGCGCCGAGTTCCTCGACGGACTCGTGCGCGAGCGCTACGACGTGGTCGTCCTCGCGCTCGTCGGCGGCGCCGTCCAGGCCGTTCTGCACGGGGCCCGCGCCCTGTGGCCCGCCCCGGCCGCGCGGCCCGTACTGGTCACCGGCTACGTGGGGGTCGTCTACGAGAAGCTCGCCGACGGGCTGCTCCTGCGCCACGGGGCCGACCTCGTCCTCGCCAACTCCCGCCACGACGCCGAGCGGTTCCGCGCCGTGTACGAGGGGGTGGGCGCGGACGCCGGCGCCGTGACCGAGACGGCCCTGCCGTTCCTGGGCGGCGCGCGGTACGCCCCGCCGGCCGGAGCCGCCGGATCCGCCGGGTCCGCGCACCGGGTGGTCTTCGCCGTGCAGCCCTCCGTGCCCGAGGGCCGCGCGGACCGCGCGTACCTGCTGGAGCGGGCGGCGCGGCACGCGCGGCTGCACCCCGGCCGGGAGGTGCTGATCAAGCTCCGCAGCCGGCCCGGGGAGCACACCACGCACCTGGAGGAGCACCCCTACCAGCGGCTCGCGCAGCGGCTGCCGGGCGGGCTCCCGCCCAACTGCCGCCTCGTGTACGGGAACATGGGCGAGGTCCTCGACACCGCCGACCTGCTCGTCACCGTCTCGTCCACGGCGGCCCTGGAGTCCCTGCACCGGTCCGTGCCGACCGCGGTCCTCACCGACCTCGGCATCCGCGAGGCCCTCGGGAACCACCACTTCCTCGGCTCGGGCTGCCTGGCCTCCTGGGACCAGCTGGACGCCGGGCTGCTCCCGCAGGGCGACCCGGAGTGGCTGCGCGCCCAGGGCGTCCGCCCGGCGGCCGGGGACGGCGCCACCGGCGCGGCCCCCGCCGACGCCTACGCGGCCGCCCGGGAGCGGGTCGCCGCGCTGGCCGCCGAGCAGCGGCTGCCCGCCCCGGCGCCGTACTACACGCTCACCACCGCCCCCGGCTACCTGCCCGGCATCCTGGCCCGCCACCGCCTGGCCCCCGACGGCACCCCGCTGCCCGGCGCCGTGCGCGGCACGGCGGGGGAGTCCCGGCTGCGCCGCCGGCTGCGCGCCCACCTGCGCGGGGCCGCCCGTGGGGCGTACCGCCACGGGGTCCAGCGCGTGGCCCCGGTGATCCGCCGCCTGGGGGAGCTGTGACCGCGCCGCGGCCCGGGGCGCCGCGGGTGCTGGCCGTCGTACCCGCCCGGGGCGGCTCCAAGGGGGTGCCCGGGAAGAACCTCGCCGAGGTCGCGGGGACGCCGCTCGTCGCCCGCGCCGTACGGGCCTGCCTGGCCGCGCCGACCGTCACCGACGTGGTGGTCTCCACCGACTCCGCCGCTATCGCCGCGGCCGCCCGCGACGCCGGAGCCGAGCCCGTCACCCGCCCCCGGGCGATCTCCGGGGACACGGCGAGCAGCGAGTCCGCGGTCCTGCACGCGCTGGCCGCCTTCGAGGAGCTGCACGGCGCCACCGTCGACGTGGTCCTCCTGGTCCAGTGCACGAGCCCGTTCCTCACCGCCTCCGACGTCGAGTCCGTCGCCGCCGCCGTCGCCTCGGGGGAGGCCGACTCGGCGCTGACCGCGGCCCCGTTCCACGGCTTCCTCTGGCGGGAGCGCCCCGACGGGTCCGCGGCCGGGGTCAACCACGACGAGGCGTACCGCCCCAGGCGCCAGGACCGCCCCCGGGACCTGCTGGAGACCGGCGCCGCCTACGCCATGGACGCCGCGGGCTTCCGCGCCGCCGGTCACCGCTTCTTCGGCCGCGTCCTGCCCGTCGCCACCGACCCGGCGCGGGTGCTGGAGATCGACGACCCGCACGACCTGGCCCGGGCCCGCCTCCTCGCCCCCCTCCTCGACCCCCTGACCCCGCACCCCGCGCTCACCGCCCCCGCACCACACCCCGCAGACCCCGCGAACACCCCGCACCCCGCGCTCCCCGTACACCCCGCAGATCCCGTACACCCCGTACCCACCCGAAGGACGTCGCCCGCCATGACCGCCACCCCCCATGCCTCCGCCCGCCTGCGCACCTTCGGATCGCGTACCGCCGGACCCGGCCACCCCGTCTACGTCGTCGGAGAGATCGGCATCAACCACAACGGCGACCTCGGCACCGCCTTCGCCCTGATCGACGCGGCCGCCGAAGCCGGCTGCGACGCCGTGAAGTTCCAGAAGCGCACCCCGGAGATCTGCACCCCGCGCGACCAGTGGGACATCGAGCGCGACACCCCCTGGGGCCGCATGACGTACATCGACTACCGCCACCGCGTCGAGTTCGGCGAGGACGAGTACCGGGCCATCGACACGCACTGCGCCCAGCGCGGCATCGACTGGTTCGCCTCCCCGTGGGACACCGAGGCCGTCGCCTTCCTGGAGAAGTTCGACGTCCCCGCCCACAAGGTGGCCTCCGCCTCCCTCACCGACGACGAGCTGCTGCGCGACCTGCGCGCCACCGGCCGCACCGTCGTCCTCTCCACCGGCATGTCCACCCCGAAGCAGATCCGCCACGCGGTGGAGGTCCTCGGCAGCGAGAACATCCTGCTCTGCCACGCCACCTCGACGTACCCGGCGAAGGCCGAGGAGCTCAACCTGCGGGTGATCAACACCCTCCGGGAGGAGTACCCCAACGTCCCCATCGGCTACTCCGGCCACGAGACGGGCCTGCAGACCACCCTCGCCGCCGTCGCCCTCGGCGCCGCCTTCGTCGAGCGGCACATCACCCTCGACCGCGCGATGTGGGGCTCCGACCAGGCCGCCTCCGTCGAGCCGGGCGGCCTGACCCGCCTGGTGCGCGACATCCGGACCATCGAGACCGCCCTCGGAGACGGCGTCAAGCGGGTCTACGCCTCCGAGCTCGGCCCGATGAAGAAGCTCCGCCGGGTGCAGGGCACGCCGGTCGCCGTCTGACCGTCCGTACGACTTCCGCCCCCAGTCCGACGCGTACGAGTTCCGCCCCAGACGAGGAGTACGTGGTGTCCGTGGTGCCCCCTTCCGCCTCCGCCCTGGCGTTCGTCGAGAGCCCCGTCCAGCTCCTGAACGTCCTGGAGTGGGCGTACGCCCGGCCCGCCGGCCCCGCGGGCTCCGGCCCGGCGGTCGCGGCTCCGCTGCTCGGCGGCATCCCGCGCCAGGGCCGCGACGCCGGCGCCCCCGCCCCGTCCTCCGCCCCCGCCCCGTCCTCCGCGTCCACGCCCGCCGACGGCCCGCTGAGGATCGTCGTCCTGCCCCCGACCGACCCGATGTCCCGCGGCCAGCTGCGCCGCATGGCCGCCCTGGCACGTGACGAGGGTCACGACGTCCGCTGGCAGGAGGCGCGCGGCGGCGGGCTCGCGCCGCTGAAGGCCCTCGCGGCGCTCGTCGGCGACGTCCGGGCCGCCCGGACCGTCGTGGTCGGCGACCCGTTCTCCCGGTACGTGCAGCTGCTGCTGACCCTCGTGCGCGCCGACCGGCTCGTCGTGGTCGACGACGGAACCGCCACGATGGAGTTCGTCGCCCAGACCGCCCGCGGCGAGCGCCTGGTGCGCTGGCACCGGGTCGGCGCCGGGGGACTGCCCGGCCGGGTCCGCGAGCTGGCGTACGCGCCGGTCTCGGCGACCGCCCGGCGCCGGTTCACGCCCTCCGGGACGCGCGCCGTGGAGCTGTTCAGCTCGATGCCGGTCACGGTCCACGGCGGCACCACCCTGCGGGTCAACGACTTCGCCTGGACCCGCGCCCGCTTCGGCCCGCCCCGGCTGACCAGGGGAACCGACCTGGTCGGGACCTCGCTCGTGGAGACCGGGGTGGTGGACCCGGCCCGTTACCTCGACGCGGTGCGCGCCCTGACCGCCGAGCACGGCGCGACCCGCTACTTCGCGCACCGCCGGGAGTCCCCCGAGAAGCTGCGCGCGCTGAGCGCGGCGACCGGGCTGGAGATCGTACGGCCGGACCTGCCGCTGGAGCTGATCGCCCGGCGGGGCCCGGTGGGGCACACGGTGGTCAGCTTCCCGTCCACGGTCGTCCACACCCTGCCGTACGCCCTGAGGGGTACCGGCGTCACCGTCGCCGTATGCGATGTCGACCCCGCCTGGCTCACCGGATCCGCGTCACCGCGCGCCCGCGGTTTCCTCGCGGGGGTCACCGACAGCGCCCGTGATGTGCGCAGACTCCCTGCCCAGACGGCCCGGGCGGCCGGATGAGCGCGCGAGTTTACCCCCGGGCGCATTCGGCCATGCGTCCAGAGGCCGGGTTTCTTTCGCCTAACGGCATGAACTTTTGGTGATCTCCAGCCAGTTGGCCGGTCGGTGCGCCTACCCTTCAACGGGTGAACCAGTTGATGTCCCGCGAATCCCAGACCGCCCAGCCCGCCGCGTCCGACCGGCCCGAGCTGCCCGGCAAGCTTCCGGACCACCTGCGTGCCGAACTGATCGCCTTCCGCCGGGACTTGCACATGCATCCCGAGCTCGGGCACCAGGAATTCCGTACCACGGCCGCGATCAAGGCCCGGCTGGAAAAAGCCGGCCTGCGACCACGGGTGCTGACGTCGGGCACCGGTCTGATCTGTGACGTGGGCACCTGGGACGGCGTACGGCCCATGCTGGCCCTCCGCGCGGACATCGACGCCCTCCCCATCCCGGACGCCAAGACGCACGTCGCGTACCGCTCGACGGTGCCCGACCGCGCGCACGCCTGCGGTCACGACGTGCACACCGCGGTGGTTCTCGGCGCGGGCCTGGTCCTCGCCGAGCTCGACCGCCAGGGCCTGCTGCCCCGCCCGGTGCGGCTGCTCTTCCAGCCGGCGGAGGAAGTACTCCCCGGCGGGGCCACCGACGCCATCGAGGACGGGGTCCTGGACGGGGTGGGCAAGATCATCGCCGTGCACTGCGACCCCCGGGTCGACTCGGGCCGCATCGGGCTGCGGTCCGGCCCCATCACCTCGGCCTGCGACCGGCTGGAGGTCAGCCTCTCCGGTCCCGGCGGGCACACCGCCCGGCCGCACCTGACCACCGACCTGGTGACGGCGGCCGCCCGGGTGGCGATCGACCTGCCCGCGGTGCTGTCGCGGCGGATGGACGCCCGCTCGGGCATGGCCGTCACCTGGGGGCGGATCGAGGCGGGCCACGCCTGCAACGTCATCCCGATGCACGCCGAGCTGTCCGGGACCGTGCGCTGCCTGGATCTGGCGGCCTGGCACGAGGCCCCCGACATGATCCACGCGGCGATCGACGAGATCGCCACGATGCACGGGGCCAAGTTCGAGATCAACCAGGTCCGCGGAGTCCCGCCGGTGGTCAACGATCCGGCGGTCACCGAGCTGCTCCGCGAGGCGATGGGCGTGCGCCGCGGCGCCGATTCGGTCGAGGACACCGAGCAGAGCCTGGGCGGGGAGGACTTCTCCTGGTACCTGGAGCACGTTCCGGGCGCCATGGCCCGGCTGGGCGTCCGCACCCCCGGCGACACCGCCAAGAGGGACCTGCACCGGGGCGACTTCGACGTCGACGAGTCCGCGATCGGGGTCGGTGTGGAGTTCTTCACGGCCGCCGCGCTGCTGGACGGCCGGCGCGCCGGACCCGCCCAGTAGGACCGCCCGCCGGAACATCCGCCGGACCGCCCGCCGGAACCGCCCGGCCGGGTCCGGCGAAAGTCCGTACAACATCCGGCGTTCTCCCTGCGGAGCTGTCCAGCCCTTGGTACACAAGGGCTGGACAGCAATGCAGTCACCAATCGGTCACTGTCCGGTTCGCGACGATCCGATAACGACTCATGAACGGGCCTTTAACTGACATCTACGCGCGTTACGATCGCCGCGAAACCAGCGCCGGTCGTGGCGCTTCGGTCAGGTTTTGAAGGAGCCTCCCCTTGCGCCGGATCACCAGGATCGCCACCGTGGGCCTCGCGTCCGCTGCGCTGGCCCTCTCTGCCACCGCCTGTGGCGGAAAGAACTCGTCGGACGCCTCGTCCTCCTCCTCGTCCTCCGCCTCGGGCGACGCGAAGGCCGCCAGCGCCGCCATCGCGTACGACATCGGTGGCCGCGGCGACCAGTCGTTCAACGACGCCGCCTACGCGGGCCTCCAGAAGGCCGAGACGGACCTCAAGATCAAGGGTGCCGAGGCCGAGCCCACCGACGGTGAGGGCGAGGCCGACAAGGTCCAGCGCCTCACCGAGCTTGCCCGCAAGGGCAACAACCCGGTCATCGGCGTCGGTTTCGCCTACGCCCCGGCCATCAAGAAGGTCGCTCCGAAGTTCCCGGAGACCACCTTCGGCATCATCGACGACACCTCGGTGACCGGCCCGAACATCGCCAACCTCGTCTTCAACGAGGAGCAGGGCTCCTACCTGGCCGGCGTCGCCGCCGCCAAGGTGTCCAAGACCGGCACGGTCGGCTTCATCGGCGGTGTCGAGGTTCCGCTGATCAAGAAGTTCGAGGCCGGCTTCACCCAGGGCGTCAAGGACACCAACCCCAACGCCAAGGTGCTCTCCGCCTACCTGACGCAGCCGCCGAACTTCGACGGTTTCGCCAAGCCCGACCTCGGCAAGGCGGCCGCGCAGGGCCAGCTGAGCGCGGGCGGCGCCGACGTGGTCTACGCCGCGGCGGGCCTGGCCGGCTCCGGTGCCATCGAGGCGGCCCACGCGGCCGGCAAGTGGGCCATCGGTGTCGACTCCGACCAGTACAACCAGGCCGGTCTGTCCAAGTACAAGGACAAGATCCTGACCTCGGTCACCAAGGACGTCTCGGACTCCGTCTACAACCTGATCAAGTCGGTCAAGGACGGCAAGCCGGAGAACGGTGAGATCCGCTACGGCCTGGACAAGGACGGCGTGGGCCTCTCCGACTCGAACCCCGAGTACAAGAAGATGGCCGACGTCATCGCCGCGGTCGAGAAGGCCAAGGCCGACATCATCTCCAAGAAGATCACTGTCAAGACCGCGCCGTAAGGCCGAGTCCGACATGTAGTCGTGGTCTCCGGGGTCCGGGGAGCGGTCAGTGCCGCTCCCGGACCCCGAGCCGCGTCTTGTGAACCGTCACCCCGTGATTCGTTGTGGCCACTTGGCCGCAAGTTTTCACTTTCGACAGTGCTACGCGCGTAGAGGCATCGTGGACGCGGTACCGTCCTGCTCCCGCCCACCCGCCCGGCCGAGTCCCGCCCTGTCTCCCCCTGCCTCCGCTCCTTCCGCGCCAAGGAGAGTGCGTCATCAACGCGTCCAGCCCGCCCCCCGCCGTGGAACTGCACGGCATCACCAAGCGCTTCCCCGGCGTCGTAGCCAACAAGGACATCGCGATCACCGTCCGCAAGGGCACGGTCCATGCCCTCGTCGGTGAGAACGGCGCCGGCAAGTCGACTCTGATGAAGATCCTCTACGGCATGCAGAAGCCGGACGAGGGCACCATCGCCATCGACGGGGAGCAGGTCTCCTTCACCAGCCCCGGCGACGCCATCGCCCGCGGCATCGGCATGGTGCACCAGCACTTCATGCTGGCCGACAACCTCACCGTCCTGGAGAACGTGGTTCTCGGCGGCGAGAAGCTCTACGGCATCGGTGCCAAGGCCCGTAAGAAGATCAGGGAGATCTCGGACGCGTACGGCCTCGGCGTGCGCCCCGACGCCCTCGTCGAGGACCTCGGTGTCGCCGACCGCCAGCGGGTGGAGATCCTCAAGGTCCTCTACCGCGGCGCCAAGATCCTCATCCTCGACGAGCCGACCGCGGTGCTCGTGCCGCAGGAGGTGGACGCCCTCTTCGACAACCTGCGCGAGCTCAAGTCCGAGGGCCTCACCGTCATCTTCATCTCGCACAAGCTGGGCGAGGTCCTGAAGGTCGCCGATGACATCACCGTCATCCGCCGCGGCACCACGGTCGGCACCGCCGATCCGCGCAACACCACGCCCAAGCAGCTCGCGGAGCTGATGGTCGGCGCGGAGCTGCCCTCGCCGGAGACCCGCGAGTCGACGGTGACGGACATCCCGATGCTGACGGTGGCGGGCCTGACCGTCGCCCAGGGCGGCGTCGTCGTCGCCACCGAGGACACCGCGCGCACCCCGGAGTCGTCGGACACCTTCGTGCACGAGCCCGCCGTGGGCGGCCGCCTGCTGCTGGACGACGTCAGCTTCACGATCCACAAGGGCGAGATCCTCGGCATCGCGGGCGTCGAGGGCAACGGCCAGACCGAACTGATCGAAGCCCTGATGGGCATGAGCTCCGCCGACGCGGGCGTGATCACCCTGGACGGCGCCGACATCACGAAGTCGCCGGTCCGCAAGCGCCGCGAGGGCGGCATCGGGTACATCCCCGAGGACCGCCACCGCCACGGCCTGCTGCTGGAATCCCCGCTGTGGGAGAACCGCATCCTCGGCCACGTCACCGAGGCGCCCAACTCCAAGCGCGGCGTCCTCGATTTGAAGGCGGCCCGCAAGGACACCGAGCGGATCGTGCGCGAGTACGACGTCCGCACGCCCGGCATCGAGGTCACCGCGGCCTCGCTCTCCGGCGGCAACCAGCAGAAGCTGATCGTCGGCCGCGAGATGAGCCACAACCCGAAGTTCCTCATCGCCGCCCACCCCACCCGTGGTGTGGACGTCGGCGCGCAGGCGCAGATCTGGGACGCGATCCGCGAGGCCCGCCGCGAGGGCCTGGCCGTGCTCCTGATCTCCGCCGACCTGGACGAGCTGATCGGCCTGTCCGACACCCTGCGCGTGATCTACCGCGGCCGCCTGGTGGCGGACGCCGACCCCGCGACCGTCACCCCGGAAGAGCTCGGCACCGCGATGACGGGCGCCGCCTCCGGGCACCTGGAAGCCACCGACAACCACTCCGCCGGTACCGACGCTGGTGCCGATTCCCCGGAGGACGAGGCCCGATGAAGAAATTCGACAAGGACCGGCTGCTCCTCGCCTTCGCCGGGCCCGCGCTCGCGCTGGTCACCGCGTTCGTGCTGACCATGATCGTGCTGGCGGCGACGGGCGTGGACCCGATCGACCCGCTGCGCATCATGGTGGAGAACGCGGGTTACGAGGACGTACAGGTCCTCATCGTGAACCAGGCCGGTACGTACTACCTGGCAGCCCTGGCCGTGGCCATCGGCTTCCGCATGAACCTCTTCAACATCGGCGTCGACGGCCAGTACCGCCTCGCGGCGATGGTGTCCGCGGTGGTCGGCACGGCCGTCACCCTGCCGGGCCCGCTCCACATCCTGCTGATCGTGCTCGTCGCGATGATGGTCGGCGCCTTCTGGTCCGGCATCGCCGGCGTCCTGAAGGCCAAGCGGGGCGTCAGCGAGGTCGTCTCCACGATCATGCTGAACGCGATCGCCACCAGCCTGATCGCCTACCTGATCCTCCCGAAGAACCTCGGTGTCCAGCCGGAGGGCTCCAACGACCTGACCACCGGCGACATCGCCCAGTCGGGCTGGTTCCCGGCGCTGGGCATCGGTGACGGCCTGGAGATCTACGGCTTCACCTTCGTGGCCTTCGCCCTCGGCGTCGTCTACTGGTTCGTCCTCAACCGCACCCGCTTCGGCTTCGACCTGCGCGCCACCGGCGCCAGCGAGTCCGCGGCCCAGGCTTCGGGCGTGGACGCCAAGAAGATGATCATCACCTCGATGCTCATCTCCGGCGCCGTCGCCGGCCTCGCGGGCATGCCCGTCCTGCTGGGCGAGAGCCACACGTACAGCCTGTCCTTCCCGGTCGGCATCGGCTTCACGGGCATCACCATCGCCCTGCTCGGCCGCAACAGCCCGGTGGGCATCTTCTTCGCGGCGTTCCTCATGGCCTTCATCGACAAGGCTTCGGCCTCGCTCGACACGGCCGGGTACGCCAAGGAGATCGGCACGATCATGAAGGGTCTGATCGTGATCGCGGTCGTCGTCTCCTATGAGCTCGTAGGCCGCTACGGCATCCGCCGCCAGCAGCAGAAGGTCGGCGAGGAACTCGCCGCCGGCGGCGCCATCAAGACCGACAAGGAGGTCGCGGCGTGAGCACCAGCACCGTCTCCGCGGCGAGCGCGGCCCCGAAGAAGTCGGACGGCCGCCGAAAGCTCACCCTGCCCTGGATCCTGCTGATCATCGCGGGCGGCCTCGCGCTGGTCTCGCTGGTCCGCGTGATCAGCGGGGCCGACGACCTGACGTCCGTCGGCCAGGTCTCCGGCGCCCTCCAGCTCGCCGTGCCGATCGGCCTCGCCGGCCTCGGCGGCCTGTGGGCCGAGCGCGCGGGCGTCGTCAACATCGGCCTCGAGGGCATGCTCATCCTCGGCACCTGGTTCGGTGCCTGGGCCGGCTACCAGTGGGGTCCGTGGACCGGCATCCTCGTCGGCATCCTCGGCGGCGCCCTCGGCGGCCTGCTGCACGCGATCATCACGGTCACGTTCAACGTCAACCACATCGTCTCCGGTGTGGCCATCAACATCCTGGCGCTGGGCTTCACCCAGTACCTGTCGAACTTCACGTTCGCCGAGGCCGAGGGCGGCTCCTCCAAGCAGTCGCCGCGCATCGAGGACATCCCACGGATCAACATCGGCGGGCTCTCGGAGGCGCTGGCGGACCTCCAGGGCAAGCACTGGTTCTTCATCTCGGACCTCGCGGGCGTCGTCGGCGGAGTCATCACCAACCTCTCGCCGCTGACCCTCATCGCCCTGCTGCTGATCCCCGGCACCTGGTGGGTGCTGTGGCGGACCGCCTTCGGCCTGCGCCTGCGCTCCTGCGGCGAGAACCCGATCGCGGCGGAGTCCCTCGGCGTCAACGTCTACAAGTACAAGTACATCGCCGTGATCATCTCGGGCGGGCTGGCCGGCTTCGGCGGCGCCTTCCTCGCGATCACCACGGGCATCTACCAGGAGGGCCAGACCGGCGGCCGCGGCTACATCGGTCTCGCCGCGATGATCTTCGGCAACTGGATGCCCGGCGGCACGGCGCTCGGCGCGGGCCTCTTCGGCTTCATCGACAGCCTCAAGCTGCGCGGCGGCGCCGAGAACGTCCACGCGATGCTGCTCCTGATCGCGATCCTGCTGGTCCTGGTCACCGCCTGGCAGCTGTACAAGAAGAAGTACGTCCAGGCCGGCGTCGCGGCGCTCTTCGCGGTTCTGCTGTTCCTCTGGTACGCCATGACCGACTCGGTGCCCAGCCAGTTCGTGGACGCGGCTCCGTACGTCACCACCCTGCTGGTCCTCGCGCTCTCCGCGCAGCGGCTGCGGATGCCGAAGGCGGACGGCATGCCGTACCGCAAGGGCCAGGGCAAGTGACGAGCCCGGCACCGGCTCCGGCCGTCGACTGGGAGGCCCTGCGCGTCGCGGCCCGGGACGCCATGTCCCGTGCGTACGCGCCGTACTCGGGCTTCCCGGTCGGGGTCGCCGCCCGCGTCGACGACGGCCGGGTCGTGACCGGCTGCAACGTCGAGAACGCGAGCTACGGACTCGGCCTGTGCGCCGAGTGCGGACTGGTGTCCTCGCTCCACGCGACCGGCGGCGGCCGGCTCACGCACTTCACGTGCGTGGACGGCAAGGGCGAGATCCTCGTCCCCTGCGGGCGCTGCCGGCAGCTGCTGTTCGAGTTCGGCGGCCCGGAGCTGCTGGTGGAGACCCCCGACGGGATCCTTCCGCTGGCCGCGATGCTGCCCCAGGCCTTCGGGCCCGACCACCTGAGATAGCCGTGCCGACGGCCCTTCGCCCCTCCCGGGCGGAGGGCCGTCGTCTTCCTCTCCTCCCCCTCCGTACACCCCCCTCTCTATGCGCGTAGAAGGAAGTCACCTCATGGACGTCATCTCCGTCATCCGGACCAAGCGGGACCGCGGCGAGCTGAGCCCCGAGCAGATCGACTGGGTCATCGACGCGTACACGCGCGGTGTCGTCGCCGACGAGCAGATGTCGGCGCTGGCGATGGCCATCCTGCTGAACGGGATGAACCGCACCGAGATCGCCCGCTGGACCGCCGCGATGATCGCCTCCGGCGAGCGCATGAACTTCGACTCCCTCGCGCGGCCCACCGCCGACAAGCACTCCACCGGCGGCGTCGGCGACAAGATCACCCTCCCGCTGGCCCCGCTCGTCGCCGCCTGCGGCGCGGCCGTGCCGCAGCTGTCCGGCCGCGGCCTCGGCCACACCGGCGGCACGCTCGACAAGCTGGAGTCCATCCCGGGCTGGCGCGCGCTCCTGTCCAACGAGGAGATGCTGCACGTCCTGGACACCACCGGCGCGGTCATCTGCGCGGCCGGCGACGGCCTGGCCCCCGCCGACAAGAAGCTCTACGCCCTGCGCGACGTCACCGGCACCGTCGAGGCCATCCCGCTGATCGCCTCCTCGATCATGTCGAAGAAGATCGCCGAGGGCACGGGCTCGCTCGTCCTCGACGTGAAGGTCGGCTCCGGCGCCTTCATGAAGAACATCGAGGACGCGCGCGAGCTGGCCTCGACCATGGTCGCCCTCGGCACCGACAGCGGCGTCAAGACGATCGCCCTGCTCACCGACATGTCCACGCCGCTCGGCCTCACCGCCGGCAACGCGCTGGAGATCCGCGAGTCCGTCGAGGTCCTGGCCGGCGGCGGCCCCTCCGACGTCGTCGAGCTGACCCTGGCCCTGGCCCGCGAGATGCTGGCCGCGGCGGGCATCAAGGACGCCGACCCGGAGAAGGCGCTGGCCGACGGCTCCGCGATGGACGTGTGGCGCCGGATGATCGCGGCCCAGGGCGGCGACCCGGACGCGGCCCTGCCGGTCGCCCGCGAGCAGCACGTCGTCACCGCCCCGTCCTCGGGCGTCCTGACCCGCCTCGACGCGTACGGCGTCGGCGTCGGCGCCTGGCGCCTGGGCGCCGGCCGTGCGCGCAAGGAGGACCCGGTGCAGGCGGGCGCGGGCATCGAGCTGCACGCCAAGCCGGGCGACACCGTCACGGCCGGCCAGCCGCTGATGACGCTGCACACGGACACCCCCGAGAAGTTCGAGTACGCCCTCTCCGCGCTGGACGGCTCCTTCGACGTGGCCCCGGCGGGCACGTCCTTCTCCGCCACGCCGATCGTGCTGGACCGCATCGCCTGACCTGCGGCTTCCCTTTCGGGCGAACGGGACCGGTGGACGCCCACCGGTCCCGTTCGGCATGCTGGGATCGGTGACGACCGATTGAGGAGCACACCATGAGCGCACTCACCGTCCAGCACGAGCCGGTCAACGGCGAGAGCTGGGAGGGCCTCGTCCGTCTCTGGGAAGGGACGAACGCGCCGGAGGGCTGCAAGGTGGAGATCATCAAGGGGATCGTCACCGTGGCACCACCGCCCGTCAACCATCACAACTACATCGCCGAACTGGTGCAGGAGGTCCTGTACGCGGCGAAGCCCGCCGACTGCGGGATCTATCAAACGCTCAACATCGCAGTCCAGTCCCGGATCGGCCTCTACATCCCTGACCTCGCGGTCGTACCGCGCGATGTGGTGCAGTGCAAGGGCAACTCCGTTCCCGCGGATGCCGCCGAGCTCGTCGTCGAGATCACTTCGAAGTGGAACGCCTCCAACGATCGGGTCGCCAAACTCGCCGGCTACGCGGCCGCTGGCGTCCCGCTGTACCTGCTCATCGACCCGTACGTGTCCGGCAGCCCCACGGTCCACCTGTACGGCGATCCGCAGGACGGCACCTACCGCCTGCTGTCGGTGGCCAAGTTCGGCGATCCGGTGCGGCTTCCCGGGCCCTTCGACCTCACGCTGGACACCTCCCTCTTCCCCTGTCCCTGACGGGAAGCACCGGCCACCGATGAGTTCGGGCGGCCCCGGCGGTCACCCAGTCGTGGAGATCACCCGACTGGTGCTGCCCGGACCCAGTCCCACCCGGCAGGACGCCGCGCGCCTGTGCGCACAGCTCGTCCTGCTCTATGAGGCCGGGGCCGATGCCGTCGTGTGCGACGCGCGGGCCGTCACCGCCCCCGGCCTGGGCGCCGTCGAGGCCCTCGCCCGGCTGCGGCTGGGCGCGCGCGGCCGAGGGACCCTCACCGTCACCGGCGTCGGCCCCGCGCTACGGGGCCTCCTGCACCTCGTCGGACTCGCCGAGCTCCTCGGGGAGGCCGAACAGCGGGAACCACCGGGCGGTGTCCAGGAAGGCGTTGAGCCCGACGATCTTCCCGTCTGAGATCTCCAGCACCTGGAGCGCCCACGGCTCGTGACCCTTCCCGGAGGCCGCCGGCCGGTACTGCCCGAAGGCCGGCATGCCGTTCGCCGTCGTCGGGACGAGCCGGGAGCCCTTGCAGCCGATGCCCTGGTTCAGGTGCCAGGCGGCGATGTCCTCGTGTCCCCGCAGCCACAGGTCGAACGGCGGCATCGACAGCACCGCGTCCTCGTGGAGCAGCGCGGTCAGCCGGGAGATGTCGTACGCCTCGAACGCCGTCAGGTAGCGCTCCAGCAGCTTCGCCTGCTCCGCGTCCAGCGGGTCCGCCGGGTCGCTCTCGCGCAGCGCGTGTCCCGCGAGCGTCGCCCGCGCCCGCTGGAGGGCGCTGTTGACCGAGGCGACCGTGGTGTCCAGGAGCGTGGCGACCTCGTCCGCCTTCCAGGCCAGCACCTCGCGCAGGATGAGCACCGCCCGCTGCTTCGCCGGCAGGTGCTGGAGCGCCGCGACGAACGCCAGCCGTACGGACTCCCGGGCCAGCGCCGTCTCGGCGGGATCGGCGGTCTGCGGCAGCACCCGGCCGTCCGGCACCGGCTCCAGCCAGGTCACCTCCGACCGCTCGTTCAGCACGGCGGAGGTCTGGTGCTGCGGGGCGCTCAGGTCCATCGGGCGGGCCCGCTTGTTGCCGGCCTTCAGCAGGTCCAGGCAGACGTTCGTGGCGATCCGGTACAGCCAGGAGCGCAGTGAGGAGCGGCCCTCGAACTTGTCCCGCGCGCGCCAGGCGCGGATGTACGTCTCCTGCACCGCGTCCTCGGCGTCGAAGGCCGAGCCGAGCATCCGGTAGCAGTACCCGGTCAGCTCGACCCGGTACCGGTCCATCGCGGCATCCAGGTCGGATGGCGCCGTCGTCGCGAGGTCACTCATGGCCGTCGTCCCCCAGATAGATCCGATACTCCGGAAACTACCCGAGGGGTCCGACAACGGCAGCCGGAGCAGGTCAGGACCCGTGCCGCCGTTACGTGCCGGGCTTGCGGCCGTAGACGTGGACGGCGTTCCCGTTGGCCAGCAGGCTCCAGTACGCCTTGGCGTCGGCGGGCCGCATGTTCACGCAGCCGCCCGAGCCGGGCGGGTTCCACATGCTCTTCGTCGTGGAGTGGAAGGCGATGCCGCCGTCGAAGAACTGCGAGTACGGCATCGCGACGTTGTAGATCGTCGACCAGTGGTTGATGCTGCGGTAGTAGATCTTCTTCAGGCCGGTCCGGGTCTCGGTGCCGTCCTTGCCGGTGCGGACCGGCACCGGGCCGTACCGCAGCGTGGCGCCGTCCTGGATCCAGCTGAGCTGCCGCGTCAGGTCGACGCAGGCGATCCGCCCCCGGTTCACCGGGCAGGCGCCCGCCTGGTTCGGGGTGCTGCCCGCGGCCCGCTGCGCCAGCATCGTGCTCATCGTCTGCCAGGTCAGCGGCCCGGCGTACCCCACGGTCGGAGTGATCCCGTGGGCCGCCTGGAACGCCCTGACCGCGGCGCAGTCCGCCGCCGACTGCCGGCCGTCCACCGGGCGGCCGAGGAACTGCTCCACCTGCCGCTGGTACGGCCCGGTGGTGAGGTTGCAGGCGGCGGCCTGAGCCGTGCCGCCCCCCGCCACCACCACCGGTACGGCCAGCGCCGCCGCCACCCCGCACACCACCGCGGCCCGCCGCCTCGCGTACGCGCGCCTCGCCCCCATCAGTTCCTCCCCTTGGTCGCACGGTCGTCCTGCCGGTTCAATGCCCGGAAAACGCGCGGGAGTTACCTGTCGGGGAGCGTAGATTCCATCAGCGTGCGACCGTCGCCGCCGTCAGCGCGCGACCGCGACCGCGGCCGCCGTCAGCGTCCGGCGCTCGGCGCGGGCCGCGTGGGACCCGTACAGCGTGATCGACACGACGCCCAGCACGGCCAGCAGGGCGATGCCCACCGTCGCCGCCCACCCGGCCCAGTGGTAGGCGAGCGCGCCCAGCGTGCCACCGGCGCTGGAGCCCAGGTAGTACGCCGACTGGTAGAGCGCGGAGGCTTGTGCCCGGCCCGTCTTCGCCGTACGGCTCACGGCGGCGGACGCCACCGCGTGGCCCGCGAAGAACCCGGCCGTGATCAGCACCAGCCCGGCGAGGATCAGGGCCAGGGAGCCGGCCAGCGAGAACAGCAGCCCGAGCGCGGTCGTGGTCACCGCCAGGTACAGCGCGCCCCGCCGCCCCGTACGGGCCACCAGCTGTCCGGCGGCCGCCGAGGAGACCGTACCGACCAGGTAGATCAGGAAGATCGACCCGATCACGCCCTGGCCCAGCGAGAACGGCTCGTCCACGAGCCGGTAGCCGATCACGGTGTACACGGCGCCGAAGACGGTCATGAACAGCGCGCCGATCCCGTACAGCCGCAGCAGCAGCGGATCGCGCAGGTGCCCGGAGACCGTACGGCCCACCGCGCGCGGGTTCAGCGACGCCGGCCGGAAGAACCGGGCCCGCGGCAGCAGCACCAGGAAGGCCGCCGCGCAGGCCAGCGACAGCAGGCCCACGGCCAGCAGGCCCACCCGCCAGCCGCCCAGCTGCGCGCCCCAGCCCGTGACGAGGCGGCCGCTCATGCCGCCGATGGAGTTGCCCGCGACGAACAGGCCGATCGCGCCGACGAGGGCCTTCGGCTTCACCTCTTCCGCGAGGTAGGCCATCGCGGAGGCCGGGATCCCGGCGATGGCCGCGCCCTGGACGGCGCGCAGGACGACCAGCCACTCCAGGTTCGGCGCGAACGGCACCAGCAGGCCCACGGCCACGGCCACCACCATCGACCAGGTCATCATCCGGGTGCGCCCGAACCGCTCGGACAGCGCGCTCAGCGGCAGGACGAACAGCGCGAGCGCGCCGGTGGCCGCGGACACCGTCCAGCTGGCCTGACCCGCCGTCACGCCGAAGCCCGCGGAGAGGGCGGGCAGCAGCGCCTGGGTGGAGTAGAGGAGGGCGAAGGTGGCGAGGCCGGCGGCGAACAGCGCGAGGCTCATGCGGCGGTAGCCGGGGCGGCCGGGCTCGCGGCCCTCGGGGGCGGCGGCGGGCGGCGCGGGCTGCGGCGCGGGCGCGGATGCGGGCGCCGGCTCCGGCGCGGGTTCGGCGAACGACGGGGTGGAGGCACCCGGGATGACGGGTGCCCCGGTATGAGCGGGAGGCATGCGTCGAAGGTAGGCCCGTGTTTTTCATGCGTCCAATGCACGGATTCGCGATAATCGTTCCACTCGCGCATCAGTACAGCTCAGAGGGGCGCATGTCGATGAACCGTTACGAAGAAGACATGGCGGTGACACGTCTGCTGGCCCCGCGCCTCGCGTACTTCGCGGCCGTGGCCCGGCACGAGCACGTCACCCGCGCCGCGCACGAGCTCGGCGTCCCCCAGTCGACCCTGTCGCGGGCCATGGTCCGGCTCGAACAGGACCTCGGCGTCACGCTGTTCGCACGCAAGGGCCGCACCGTCGCCCTCACCACCGCCGGCCACACCTTCCTCGCCTCCGCCGAGCGGGCCCTCGACGGGATCGCCCGCGCCGCCGAGTCCGTCCAGCAGGACGCCGACCCCACCGCCGGCAAGGTGGCCTTCGGATTCCTGCACACCCTGGGCTCCGAGACCGTGCCCGGTCTGATCCGCGCCTTCCGCGCCGACCACCCCCGCATCCGCTTCTCCCTCGTCCAGAACTACGGCGAGGCCATGCTGGAGCGGCTGCGCGCCGGCGAGCTCGACCTCTGCCTGACCTCGCCCCTCCCCGTCGCCCCGGACCTCGTCGCCCGCCGCCTGGACGAGCAGCGGCTGCGCCTGGTCGTCCCCGACGACCACCGCCTCGCCGGGCGCAAGCGCATCCGCCTCGCCGAGGCCGCCGAGGAAACCTTCGTCACCCTGGAGCCCGGCTACGGCCTGCGCCGCATCACCGACGACCTGTGCGCCGAGGCCGGATTCACCCCCCGGGTCGCCTTCGAGGGGGAGGAGGCCGAGACCCTGCGCGGCCTGGTCGCCGCCGGACTCGGCGTGGCCCTGCTGCCGCCCCCGGCCGTGGCCCGCCCTGGGGTCGTCGAGCTGACGGTCACCGCCCCGCGCGCGGTCCGCGAGATCGGCGTCGCCTGGCTCGACGGCCATCCCGACACCCCGCCGGTGGCCGAGTTCAAACGCTTCCTGCTCTCCCGCCGCGGCCGCCTGATCCCGGAGCTGGAGACCCCCTAAGCGCGGTCCGGCGCCCCCTCCGCCTCCGGTGCCCCCTCCGGGACCGGCCCCGGGTGCGCGGACAGCAGGAACCCCGCCTGGAAGCGGGACTTGGCCCCCACCGCCCGCATGATCTCCGCGATGTGGCGCTGGCACGTCCGCTCGGACATGCCGAGCCGGCGCGCGATCACCTTGTCCTCCAGCCCCTGCGACAGCAGCCGTACGATCGTCTGCCGCAGCTCGTCCGAGATCGACCGGGCCGCGTCCGGGCTCACCGTCACCGGGAACGGCCGGGCCCCCAGCCAGGACCGCTCGAACGCCGCCGTCATGAAGTGCACGACGCTCGGCTCCCGCACCACCAGCGCCGCCCCGCTGCGGTCCGGCACCGCCATCAGGCCCGTGTGCGCGTCGAAGACCAGCATCCGCATCAGCCCGTCGCCGAGCGTCCGCACCTGCGCGCCCAGCGCCGTCACCCGTTCCACGTACGCCGCCGTGGGCCGCGAGTAGCGCGCCGTGTGCTGGTAGATCGTCCGCATCCGGACCCCGCGCGCCAGCAGCGACTCGTCCCGCCCGATCGACTCCTCCAGCGTCTCCAGCGGCCGCCCGCCGCCCGGCTGCGAGGTCAGCAGCTCCCGCTCGCAAGAGGCGACCAGTTCCGCGATCAGCCCCCGGACGGCCCCCAGATCGGTGACCAGCTCCAGGCTCCCCGATCCGCTCGGGTCCCGGTGGGCGGTCCCCGCCTCGTACGCCGGGACCAGGGTCTCCAGCCACCCCCGCAGCCGGTCCATCTCGTCGTGCGTCTCCCGTACGAGCAGGGCCAGCGGGGCCAGCGCCCGGGCGGCCGCCGCCCGGGGCGCGACCGCGCTCCACCGGTCGGGCGCGCCGCCGGGCGCCCGCTGGAGCAGGTGCGCCGCGGCCAGCTCGGTGATCGCGGCTGCCGCGCGCACGCCGAGGGCCCCGGTGGCCTCGGCCGCGCCGAAGGCGTGCCGCTCGACGGCGTACGCGTAGAGGCGCCGGGCCGCGGGGCTCAGCTCCTCGGACTCTCCGGCTTGGTCGGCTGGCATATGCGTATTCGTCCCGGGCTGTGTCCGTTTATAAACCCCTCGTGTTCCCGCAAGGCGGCAAGACGACGCGTGCCCGGCCGGTTCCGGCATATGCCGAAGCGGCACAGTGGTCACACGGCGTGAGGGGGGAGCGCGGCATGCGGCAGCGGACACCCATCGAGGGGCGGGAGCCCGTCGCCGTCCTGCTGAGCCCTCGACCCGCCGTGGTGGCGGCCGCACGTCGCGCGGGCGCGCGCACCGTGGTGGTCGCGCCGGTTCCATCGGTGCCATCCGACCGTGAGGGGGCGGAGCGGCGGGTACGGGCGGACTGGCGCGACCACCGCCGCCTCGTCGGCGCCGTCGGTCCGATCGAGGAGGTCCGCGACGGCCGCGCCGCCGTCTTCGGCTTCGACGCCGCCTCGGCCCTGGCCGCCGCCCGCGCCAACGAGGAGCTGGGCCTGCCCGGCACCCCCACCGCCGCCGTCACCGCCCTCATGGACAAGGCCGCCCTGCGCGTCCGCTCCAACACCCTGCACCCGGGCCGGCCCGTCTCCTTCGCCCGCTGCGGCCGCGCCGCGACCCTCCCCTTCGTCACCACCCTCATCGGCTACCCGTGCGTGGTGAAACCCCGGGCGGGCTCCGACGGCGAGGGCGTCCGCCTGGTCCGCGACGCGGCCGAGGCGTCGGCCGCCGCCCTCGCCTACCCGGAGGTCACCGACCTCCTCGTCGAGGAGTACCTCGAAGGGCCCGAACTCGCCGTCGAGGCGCTCTCCCGGGCGGGCCGCCACCGGGTCCTGGGCTGGGCCCGCCGCTCAGCCGGCCCCGGCCTGACCGCCACCGGCCACGAACTGCCCGTCGCCCTGGACCCCGGCACCGCCGATGCCGTACGGGCCCTCGTGCGCGGCGTCCTCGACCTCGCGGGCCACGGCGACGGCCCCTCCCACACCGAGGTCGTCCTCACCCGGCACGGCCCCCGCCTGATCGAGACCCATGCCCGCCCCGGCGCCGAGGAGTTCGCCCGGCTGCTCCGGCTCGCCCACGGCACCGACGTCCTCGGCCTCGCGCTCGCCTCCGGACTGGGCCTGCCCGACCCGGTGCGCAGCCCCCGCGCCGCCTGCGCCGGGCTGCGGTACGTGGACTTCCCGCCCGGCCGCCGCCTCGACGGGGTGCGCCCGGGGATCGCCGCGGCCCGCGCCGTGCCGGGGGTGGTGCGGGTCCAGCTGGAGGTCCCGCCGGGCGCCACCGTCCGCCGCGCCCCGACGGGGGCCCGGCACCACGCGTACGTCCTGGCCACCGCCGCGACCCCGGGCTCCCTGGCGCGGGCCCTCGACCGGGCCACGGGCCTGCTGGGCCAGGCGGCGGCCCGCCGGATCCCTCAGCCGGAGGGCGGCCTGGCGTAGTCGCCGTAGCCGGTCCAGTCCAGGAGGACGCAGGGCTCGTCGCCCAGGACCCAGGCGTCGTGCCCGGGAGCCGCCTGGATGAAGTCGCCCGGCCCGGCCTCGATGGCGTCCCCGGAGTCCATGACGATCCGGATGCGGCCGCTGACCACGTATCCCGTGTGCGCGGACTCGCAGCTCTCGGTGCCGGCCAGCGGCTTGATGTGATCCGACCACTTCCAGCCCTGCTCGAACACCGCGCGGCCGACCTGTCCGCCATCCGTCTCCAGCAGGTCCAGCCGGCCCTTGCCGGCCAGGAAGGGCCGCGTCTCGTCGGCCGCGTCGAAGTTCCTGCACACCAGATCGGCCATGATGATCGCCTCCGGGGAGAAGTCCCCGAGTCCTCGATCCCACTGTACGCCGGGCCGTTCGGCCCGCCCCGGCCCTCACGCCGCGTACGGGACGAGCGCGTACGGAACGAGTGCGGACGGGACGAGGAGGCCGGGGTTGGCCGGGCCGCGCCGGTGCGTCACCGCCGCGGCGGCCTGCCGAAGCCCGAGGCGAGCGGCATGCGCAGGCCCAGCGGCGGGGGCGCCGCCAGGGCGTCCGTCACCGGGCGCGAGTACCGCCCCGAGAACACCGACCCGAGGACGAAGTCCACGGCCAGCGCCACGACTTCGGCCTGGTGCTCGCGCAGCCCGTGCCCGTCCGAGTGCACCTCGAACCGGCACGTCGACCGGTTCGCCTTCTTCGCCCGCGCCGCCAGCAGGAACGAGGCTTCCGGGTCGCTGCGCGCGTCGTCCGTGCCGTGCACGATCAGCACCCGGCGCCCCGCCAGGTGTTTCACCGGCTCGGGGGATTCCGCTGAGGCCCGCGCCTCCGGCAGGCAGGGGGCCATCGCCAGCACCGAGCCGACGGCCTCGTGCCCCGCCGCCCGCAGCGCGGCCAGGCCGCCCGCGCCGAAGCCGGCCAGACACACGGGCACGTCGCCGTAGCGCCGCACCACCTCGTCCGCCGCCCACCGTGCCTGATCCTCGCGGGGGGCGTCCCCGCCGTGCAGGACGGCGTGCGCGGCCAGTCCCTCCGTACCGCCCGCCCGGGCCAGCGCCCGCGCGAGCGGACGCAGGGGGCCGGGGGAGAATCTGGATGCTCCGGGAAGCAGGAGCACCACACCGTTGACCGTCGTGACCGAACCGTTCGCGCCGGCCGCCCGCCCCAAGCGGGCCCCGCGCGCCGGCGGCGCATGCTGTGCCATGGCGGAACAGTCTCAGACCCCGAGGTGTACGCCATCCGTCCGCGCGGTCTCTGTTACATATCGACCCACGTCGCCGGGGCACGCTCTACGCGCGTAGGAGCTAGAGTGCCCAGATGACGAGCGAGACCCTCAACCTGCCGACCCCGGACCAGATCCGCCGCTCCCCGAAGGTGCTCCTGCACGATCACCTCGACGGTGGGCTGCGCCCCGGGACCATCATCGAGCTGGCCCGCGAGGCCGGCTACGAGAACCTCCCCGAGACCGACGCCGACAAGCTCGGCGTCTGGTTCCGGGAAGCCGCCGACTCCGGTTCCCTGCCGCGCTACCTCGAGACGTTCGCGCACACCTGCGCGGTCATGCAGACGAAGGAGGCCCTCTTTCGGGTCGCCGCCGAGTGCGCCGAGGACCTGGCCGAGGACGGCGTCGTGTACGCCGAGATCCGGTACGCGCCCGAGCAGCACCTGGAAGCCGGCCTGACCCTCGAAGAGGTCGTCGAGGCCGTGAACGACGGCTTCCGCGAGGGCGAGCGCCGCGCGAAGGCCAACGGCCACCGCATCCGCGTCGGCGCCCTGCTGACCGCCATGCGCCACGCGGCCCGCGCCCTGGAGATCGCCGAGCTGGCGAACCGCTACCGCGACAACGGCGTGGTCGGCTTCGACATCGCCGGCGCCGAGGCCGGGTTCCCCCCCACCCGCCACCTCGACGCCTTCGAGTACCTCAAGCGCGAGAACAACCACTTCACCATCCACGCGGGCGAGGCGTTCGGCCTGCCGTCGATCTGGCAGGCCCTGCAGTGGTGCGGCGCCGACCGCCTCGGCCACGGCGTGAAGATCATCGACGACATCGAGGTCGCCGCCGACGGCACGGTGAAGCTGGGCCGCCTGGCCTCGTACGTACGGGACAAGCGCATCCCCCTGGAGATGTGCCCGACCTCGAACCTGCAGACGGCCGCGGCCGCCTCGTACGCCGAGCACCCGATCGGCCTGCTGCGGAAGCTGCACTTCAGGCTGACCGTCAACACCGACAACCGGCTGATGAGCGGCACCAGCATGAGCCGCGAGTTCGAGCACCTGGTCGACACCTTCGGCTACTCGCTGGACGACATGCAGTGGTTCACCGTCAATGCGATGAAGTCGGCGTTCATTCCTTTCGATGAACGACTGGCCATGATCAACGAGGTCATCAAGCCCGGATACGCGGAACTGAAGTCGGAGTGGCTGTTCCGGCAGACCGCTTCCACCAGCGGTTCCGTCTCGGCCTAGGCCAGGGCATGACGTACTGAAAGCGCCCGGGAGGAGCAATTCCCGGGCGCTTTCTCGTATTTAAGGATGTTTGCGGGCGGGGGTTTGAAGTGACTAGTTTGCGGAGCCGCTCAATTCCCCGTCGCAAGGACGATCTTTCATGAAGAAGTCAGCTGCCAAGACCCTCGGTGTCGCCGCTCTCGGCGCCGCCTTCGCCGTCGTCGCCGCCGGCACCGCCTCCGCCGCCGTCCCCGCGGTCGGCCTCACCGACGCACTGACCAGCGCCACCGGCGCGCTCCAGGGAGCCACCAGCCAGCAGAACGTGGGCGGCCAGCAGGGCGAGTCGTCGGACCCCGCCGCCCCGATCACCGGCCTCCTCGGCGGCCTGGCCCCGGCCACCGGCGCCCTGAACGGCCTCGGCGGCTGACGCTGCCGCGACCCGAACGCGCGCGCGGTGGGCGCACGCCTCTTCGACGAGGTGTGTGCCCCGCCGTGCCGTGTGCCACGATCACCACCAACTGCCCGCCGAAGCAATCGGTATGAGGTCTTTGGTCATGCGAATGAAGGCACGAGCGACCCTGGTCGCGCTGGTCCCCGCCCTGCTCCTCGCGGCGGTCGGATGCAGCAGTACGGACACCCCCGCCAAGGGCGAGGCCCCGGACCCCAAGGGATCCTCCGCCTCCGGTGCGCCCGGCGCCCCCGGCGCCCCGGCCCCGACCGCGGCCGCCCCCGCCGGAAGCGGCGCGCCCAAGACCGGCGGCACGAAGGCGGAGCGGTCCGCGCTGGAACAGGGCGACCTGCCCGGCTACCAGATCTCCGCCCAGGGCAAGAACCCGAACGCCCCCGACGGCCAGCCGCAGGCCGACCGCAAGGCGTGCCAGCCGCTGGCGGACATCATGGGCGACAAGCCGGACCCGGCCGCCGTCGAGACGGTCAACCGCGGCGTCGGCTCCCAGAAGCAGATCGGCCTCGCCGTCTCCGCCTCCGTCAGCTCGTACGCGCAGGACGACGCCAAGGCCCTGATCGCCCGGCTCAAGAGCGCCGTGGCGGCCTGCGCCACGGGCTTCTCCGCGACCGTCGAGAAGCAGACCGGCAGTTACCGCGACGTGCGGGCCGCCGCGTACACGACGTCCGGCGACGAGAGCGTCAGCTGGACCACGACCGCGGCCGCCCAGGGCGTCTCGGCGCAGGTCCACCTGGTCGTCGTGCGCGAGGGCGACACCGTCGTGCGGCTGATGGCCCTCAACGTGGCGGCCGCCGAGCAGAAGGCGCTGGTGCCGCAGGAAGTGGCGGACAAGCAGCTGGAGAAGGTCCGGCTGGCCGGCTGATCCGCCGGGAGGTCTACCAGGCGGTGGAGGCGCTCTTGTCGTTCGGCAGGAGCAGCCAGAGCGCCAGGTAGACCAGGAACTGCGGGCCGGGCAGCAGGCACGAGACGACGAAGATGACGCGCATCGTGTTCGCCGACGTTCCGAAGCGGCGCGCCAGCGCGGCGCAGACGCCGCCGATCCATCGTCCGTCACGGGGGCGGGCCAAGGCGCTCATGGTGTGTCTCCTTCGTCGGGATCGCTCTTGCGCGATGCCTCAATACTCCCGCTGAACTGCCGAGACGACCTCGGTCCAGGGGCCGAGGCCGACCCTGGTAATTCTCGGGGTCGCCCCCTGATAAACGGCTCGCGCACGCCGCATCCGGGCCCGCAGCGCCGGTACCACGGCCGCGTGGGCGAGGAGTACGCCCACCGTGTTCAGCAGCACCGAGTCCACGTCGACGACCCGTCCCGGGACGGCGGTCTGGAGCAGCTCGATGCACACCGAGACCAGCGCGCCCGCGGCGGCGGTCCGGGCCAGCGAGGACCACGCGGACAGCCGTGAGGGCGCGAGCCGTCCGCTGACCAGGGGCAGCAGCACCCCCAGCGGGGCCAGCAGCGCGAGCCCCTCGCCGATCCGGCGGGCGGCCTCCAGGGGGCCGAGGGCGAGGTCCGTCCTGATCCCCTCCAGCGGGGTCAGATTGGCCGCCGCGGCCCAGGGCACGTCCAGGGGCCGCAGGGTGAGCCAGGCGACGACCAGGAGATGAGCGGCCAGCAGGACCCCGGCCGCGAGTCGGAACCGGGGATGGATGGCGGTGGCGGCGTTCCCGCCGGCCTCATGACGCTGCACACCTGCGAGGACGCGCCACCGGTAGCGCCGGTTCCGCACCGGCGGGGGTGTGGCGGGGACCACGCCGGGCGGAGCGTCAGCCGGCGACGAGGAGGACGGCCAGGAGCACCGCTCCGGCCACGGCGGGGACGATGACCTCGTATGACCACTGCACGCGCACGCCGCCCTGGGCGCCCGCCCGCGAGGCGCCGCGCTCGGCCAGCTCGCGCAGCTCGTCCACCACCCGGTCCGCCGCGGCCCGCTGCGGTGCGGCGGGAGCGGCGGCGCCGGAGGCGCCGTTCTGCGCCGGGGCGGCCGTGCCGCGGCCGGTGAGTCCGCCGCGGCGGCTGTGCTGGCGCCGGGTCGCCTTCTTGCGCTCCCGCAGCGAGACGGGCACCGACCAGAGCTGGTACGTGGACCCCTCGGCCAGCACTTCGGCCGAGTATCCGGCGCGCACCGTGTCCACGGCCGCCCAGGGCAGCTCGATGACCCGGAAGGGGTTGCGCACGCGCATCCGGTCGTCGTTGGCGAAGACGGCCGGGCGGACGGTGAACGCCACGATCAGCGGGACCGCGCACAGCGCCAGGGCCAGCGCGATCCACGGGGTGTTCCCCGAGCCCCGCACCGCCGCGTCCCCGCACAGCCAGGCGGTCAGCCCGAGCAGCAGCACCCCGGTGACGACGGCCATGGAGGAGCGGTAGACCCGGTCGTCGTAGACGGGCTCGTCGGTCGGCTGCGGCTGGCTGCTCATGCGGTCGATTCTGCCCCACGCCGTGCCGGCGGACGAGATCGGCGCCGCTCCCGCCCCCGGCCGGCGGGCGCGCGGGAGCGGAGGTGTCGATTCCGCACCGGAATCGGGGGAGGGGGGTGACAGGCCGCTACGCGCGTAGATATGCTCATGTGGTGACCATGCCCACCACCCTCACCGCATTCGCTGACGTGACGACGTCCGACAGTGCGCTGCGCCGCTTCCTGCACGGGCTGCCCGGCGTCGACGCTGTCGGCCTGGAGGCCCGCGCGGCCGCCCTCGGCACCCGTTCGATCAAGACGACGGCCAAGGCGTACGCCATCGACCTGGCCATCTCGATGATCGACCTGACGACCCTGGAAGGCGCGGACACCCCGGGCAAGGTCCGGGCGCTCTCCGCCAAGGCCGTCATCCCCGATCCGACCGACCGTACCGCCCCGACGACGGCCGCCGTCTGCGTGTACCCCGACATGGTGGCCACCGCCAAGGCGGCGCTGAACGGCGCCGACGTCAAGGTGGCCTCCGTCGCCACGGCGTTCCCCGCCGGCCGGGCCGCCCTGCCGGTCAAGCTCGCGGACACCGCGGACGCCGTGGCCGCCGGCGCCGACGAGATCGACATGGTCATCGACCGTGGCGCCTTCCTCGCCGGCCGCTACCTGGACACGTACGAGCTGATCAGAGCCGTCAAGGAGGCATGCGTCCGCCCCGACGGCACCGCGGCCCGCCTCAAGGTCATCTTCGAGACCGGCGAGCTGTCGACGTACGACAACATCCGCCGGGCCTCCTGGATCGGCATGATGGCCGGCGCCGACTTCATCAAGACGTCGACCGGAAAGGTCGGGGTGAACGCCACCCCCGCCAACACCCTGCTGATGCTCGAAGCCGTCCGCGACTTCCGCGCGCAGACCGGCATCCAGATCGGTGTGAAGCCGGCCGGCGGCATCCGCACCACCAAGGACGCGATCAAGTTCCTGGTCCTGGTCAACGAGACCGTGGGCGAGGACTGGCTGAGCAACCACTGGTTCCGCTTCGGCGCCTCCAGCCTGCTCAACGACCTGTTGATGCAGCGCCAGAAGCTGAGCACCGGGCGTTACTCCGGTCCCGACTACGTGACGGTGGACTGATCACCATGGCATCCCTCTTCGAGTACGCACCGGCCCCCGAGTCCCGCTCGGTCGTCGACATCGCCCCCTCCTACGGGCTCTTCATCGACGGCGAGTTCACCGAGGCCGCCGACGGCAAGGTCTTCAAGACCGTCTCCCCGTCGTCCGAGGAAGTCCTCGCCGAGGTCGCCCGGGCGGGCGCCGCCGACGTGGACCGCGCCGTCAAGGCCGCCCGCAGGGCCTTCGAGAAGTGGTCCGCGCTGCCGGGCTCCGAGCGCGCCAAGTACCTCTTCCGCATCGCCCGGATCATCCAGGAGCGCAGCCGCGAACTGGCCGTCCTGGAGACCCTGGACAACGGCAAGCCGATCAAGGAGACCCGCGACGCGGACCTCCCGCTGGTCGCCGCGCACTTCTTCTACTACGCGGGCTGGGCCGACAAGCTCGACCACGCGGGCTACGGCGCGAACCCCCGCCCGCTCGGCGTGGCCGGCCAGATCATCCCCTGGAACTTCCCGCTCCTGATGCTCGCGTGGAAGATCGCCCCGGCGCTCGCCACCGGCAACACGGTCGTCCTCAAGCCCGCCGAGACCACTCCCCTGTCGGCGCTGTTCTTCGCGGACATCTGCCGCCAGGCGGGTCTGCCCAAGGGTGTCGTCAACATCCTGACCGGCCACGGCGACGCGGGCGCGGCCCTCGTCGAGCACCCGGACGTCAACAAGGTCGCCTTCACCGGCTCCACGGCCGTCGGCAAGCGCATCGCCCGCACGATCGCCGGCACCGACAAGAAGGTCACCCTGGAGCTGGGCGGCAAGGGCGCCAACATCGTCTTCGACGACGCCCCCATCGACCAGGCCGTCGAGGGCATCGTCACCGGCATCTTCTTCAACCAGGGCCAGGTCTGCTGCGCGGGCTCGCGCCTGCTGGTCCAGGAGTCGATCCACGACGAGCTGCTCGACTCCCTCAAGCGCCGCCTCTCCTCGCTGCGCCTGGGCGACCCGCTCGACAAGAACACCGACATCGGCGCGATCAACTCCGCCGAGCAGCTCGCCCGCATCACGGCGCTCGCCGAGACCGGCGAGGCCGAGGGCGCCGAGCGCTGGTCCCCGGAGTGCGAGCTGCCCTCCGCCGGCTACTGGTTCGCCCCGACGCTCTTCACGAACGTCACCCAGGCGCACACCGTCGCCCGCGACGAGATCTTCGGCCCGGTGCTGTCCGTGCTGACCTTCCGCACGCCCGACGAGGCGGTCGCGAAGGCCAACAACAGCCAATACGGCCTTTCCGCCGGCATCTGGACGGAGAAGGGCTCGCGCATCCTGGCGGTCGCGAACAAGCTCCGCGCGGGCGTCGTCTGGGCCAACACGTTCAACAAGTTCGACCCGACCTCGCCGTTCGGCGGCTACAAGGAGTCGGGCTTCGGGCGCGAAGGCGGCCGTCACGGCCTGGAGGGGTACCTCGATGTCTGAGTCGTCGTCGACGCGTCTGAGTGTCTTCAAGACCTACAAGCTGTACGTCGGGGGCAAGTTCCCCCGCTCCGAGAGCGGCCGGGTGTACGAAGTGACGGACTCGAAGGGCAAGTGGCTGGCCAACGCCCCGCTGTCCTCCCGCAAGGACGCCCGTGACGCGGTCGTCGCCGCCCGCAAGGCCTTCGGCGGCTGGTCGGGCGCCACCGCGTACAACCGCGGCCAGATCCTCTACCGCGTCGCCGAGATGCTGGAGGGCCGCCGCGAGCAGTTCGTCCGCGAGGTCGGCGAGGCCGAGGGGCTGTCCAAGTCCAAGGCGGCCGCCGTCGTGGACGCGGCCATCGACCGCTGGGTCTGGTACGCGGGCTGGACCGACAAGATCGGCCAGCTCGTCGGCGGCGCCAACCCCGTCGCGGGCCCGTTCCTCAACCTCTCCACCGCGGAGCCGACCGGTGTGGTCACGGTCGTGGCCCCGCAGGACTCCTCGTTCCTGGGCCTGGTCTCCGTGATCGCCCCGGTGATCGCGACGGGCAACACGGCCGTCGTCATCGCCAGCGAGAAGTCCCCGCTCCCCGCCCTCTCCCTGGGCGAGGTGCTGGCCACCTCCGACCTGCCGGGCGGCGTGGTGAACATCCTGTCCGGCAAGGCCGCCGAGATGGGCCCGCACCTGGCCTCCCACCAGGACGTCAACGCGATCGACCTGGCCGGTGCCGGCGCCGAGCTCGCCAAGGAGCTGGAGATCGCCGCGGCCGACAACCTCAAGCGCGTCCTGCGTCCACAGCCTGTGGACGACTGGAGCGCCGACCCGGGCACCGCGCGCATGACGCCGTTCCTGGAGACCAAGACCGTCTGGCACCCCACGGGTTCGCTGGGCGCGGGCGGCTCCTCGTACTAGCGGGCGTCCCCGGGCCGTCCCCGTACGGGAGGGCCCCGCACGAGCCGGCCCCGGCAGCGTCCCCCGCGCTGCCGGGGCCTTCCCGTGCCCGCGGACCGCTACGTCCTCGGGAGCGCCGGTCCGAGCAGCGAGGTCACGGCCGCGGTCGGCAGCTCCCCGACCGACGGTCCCTGGGTCAGGATCCCGGTGACCATGCCGGTGCCGACGGACGGGAAGTCCGCGACCTTCGTGGCCACGCCGTTGTCGAGCGGGTCCACGCCGGTGTGCGCGAGCGGGTTCACCTTGAGGTTCGAGATCGGGTCGGCGACCCCGGCCAGCGCCGCCGGTACGGACAGCTCACCGGCCTGGGCGCCGCCGGCGGCCATGGCCAGCGCCGCGCCTGCCATGGAGACGGTCAGGCCCGCGGCGCGGAACCGGTTCGGGGTGGAGGAGGCTGCGTGACGTGCCATGGGAATCCCGCCTGAGGTCGTAGTCGCGTGCGCACGCAGCGTAGTTGAGGTGTGATCCTCGATACCAACCGGCCACCGGGAGGGTCCCCTGCCCGGGGGAATGGTTCAGACTGGTGTCCCGTGAGCTCCTCCTCTCCTTCGCCGACCCGAGTCGTCCTGCTGACCGGTCCGTCGGGCTCCGGTAAATCCTCCCTCGCCGCCCGCTCGGGGCTGCCCGTGCTGCGCCTCGACGACTTCTACAAGGAGGGCGACGACCCCACCCTCCCCCTGGTCGCCGGCAGCTCCGACATCGACTGGGACTCCCCGGGCTCCTGGGACGCGGCCGCGGCGGTCGCCGCCATCGCCGAGCTCTGCGCGACGGGCCGCACCGAGATCCCGGTCTACGACATCGCGACCAGCTCCCGCACGGGCACCGAGACCCTGGACATCGCCCGCTCCCCGCGGACCCCGCTGTTCATCGCGGAGGGCATCTTCGCCGCCGACATCGCGACCCGCTGCCAGGAACTGGGCCTGCTGGCGGACGCCCTGTGCCTGCGGGGGCGCCCCTCGACGACGTTCCGGCGGCGCCTCGCCCGCGACCTGCGGGAGGGCCGCAAGTCGGTGCCGTTCCTGCTGCGCCGGGGCTGGCGGCTGATGCGGGCCGAGCGGGGCATCGTGGCCCGGCACACCGCCCTGGGCGCGCACGCCTGCGCCCGGGACGAGGCCCTGGGCCGGCTGGCCGCCGCGGCGGCGGGCCGCCACCGCACGCCGGCCGCAACGGTGTAGGAGCGCGGAACGCCCGCCCGCACGGGCTCCGGGCATGCGAAAGGGCGGGGCATGCGAAAGGGCGGGGCATGCGAAAGGGCGGGAACAAGCGGACCCCCGGCCGCTCGTTCCCGCCCCTTCCCCCCGTTCCCCGTCCCACCCCCGCGGGACGGGCCCCCGGCCCGATGGTCTGTACGGCGGCGCGTTACGCCACCAGCTCCTCGAAGGACTCCGCCTCGTCGTTGCCGAAGCTCAGCGCCTCGTCGTCCCGCAGCCGCCGCAGCGACCGCCAGATGCTCGACTTCACGGTGCCGACGCTGATGCCCAGGATCTCGGCGATCTCCGGGTCGGTGCGGCCCTCGTAGTAGCGCAGCACCAGCATCGTGCGCTGCGGCTCGGGGATCCGGGCCAGCGCCTGCCACAGCACCGCGCGCAGCTCCGTGCCGCGCATCGCGTCCGTGTCCGACGCCGTCTCCGGCAGTTCCTCCGTCGGGTACTCGTTGAGCTTGCGCCGGCGCCAGGCGCTGATGTGCAGGTTCGTCATCGTGCGGCGCAGGTACCCGCCGACGGCGGCCTTGTCGCTGATGCGGTCCCAGGCCCGGTACGTGGAGAACAGCGCGCTCTGCAGCAGGTCCTCGGCCTCGTGCCGGTCACCGGTGAGGTGGAAGGCCGTCGCGTAGAGGGCGGACCGGCGCTCCTGGACGTACGCCGTGAACTCGGCCTCCGCGGCGGCGGACGGCCGCGCCGCCGGCGCCGGGACGGCGGTGGGCGGCTGGTACGTGTTCGCGTCGATGGCCACCACGTGCGACTGCCGGGGGCGGGCGACCGCGACCGTACGGACACCCGCCCGGCGGTTCACATCGTGCAGCCGCGTGACAATCGCGCTGGTGTTGATGCTGTGCAGCGTGTTCATCTCGCGCCCCCCGTCGTGGAGTCTGCTCCGGTCCGTGCTTCGTTCGATGACTGAAGCCTGCCGGGCCGACTTAACCGGGGTGTCCGTCGACTGTCACAGCCCTGTCACAGCGGCCCTGTCGAGATCACCCGCTCCCGACGGTCGAACTCCCGACGGCCGATGGGACAGAATGAGCCCGTGCCTTTCCTGTTGCTGATCGAGGACGACGACGCCATCCGCACGGCCCTCGAACTCTCCCTGTCACGCCAGGGCCACCGAGTGGCCACCGCGGCGACGGGAGAGGACGGCCTGAAACTGCTGCGCGAGCAGCGGCCCGATCTCATCGTGCTGGACGTGATGCTGCCCGGGATCGACGGCTTCGAGGTGTGCCGCCGCATCCGCCGCACCGACCAGCTGCCGATCATCCTGCTCACCGCGCGCAGCGATGACATCGACGTGGTCGTCGGACTGGAGTCCGGGGCCGACGACTACGTGGTCAAGCCCGTCCAGGGCCGGGTCCTCGACGCGCGCATCCGGGCCGTGCTGCGCCGCGGCGAGCGCGAGTCCACCGACTCGGCGAGCTTCGGCTCACTGGTCATCGACCGCGCCGCCATGACCGTCACGAAGAACGGCGAGGACCTCCAGCTCACGCCGACCGAACTGCGGCTGCTCCTCGAACTCAGCCGCCGCCCCGGCCAGGCCCTGTCCCGCCAGCAGTTGCTGCGCCTCGTCTGGGAGCACGACTACCTCGGCGACTCGCGGCTCGTCGACGCCTGCGTGCAGCGGCTGCGCGCCAAGGTCGAGGACGTGCCGTCCTCGCCCACCCTGATCCGTACCGTCCGCGGCGTCGGGTACCGCCTGGACTCGCCGCAGTGATCCGGGCGCTGCTCGCGGGCCGGCGCTGGACCAGCCTGCGGCTGCGGCTCCTCGTGGTCTTCGCGCTGGTCGCGCTCACCGCCGCGGTCTCCGCCTCCGGGATCGCGTACTGGCTCAACCGTGAGGCGGTCCTGACCCGTACGCAGGACGCCGCCCTCGGCGACTTCCGGCAGGAGATGCAGAACCGGGCCGCCGCGCTTCCCGCGGACCCGACCGCCGAGGAGATGCAGCGGACCGCCGAGCTGATGGCGGGCAGCAGCCCCGGATACAGCGTGCTCCTGGTGAACGAGGGCGAGGACGGCCGCGAGGTGTTCGGCGCGGCGGGGCCCGACTCCTTCGGGCTGGACGACGTACCGAGGTCGCTGCGGCACGCGGTCGACGACCGGCAGAAGACGACGTCGGCGAACGACTCCGAGTACCACGTGTACTGGCAGCGGACGAAGCCGCGGGGCAATCCGTACCTGGTCGGCGGGACGCGGATCGTGGGCGGCGGGCCGACCGGCTACATGTACAAGTCCCTCGCGCAGGAGCGCGACGACCTGAACGCGCTGGGCTGGTCGCTGACGATCGCCACCGGACTGGCGCTGCTCTGCTCGGCGCTGCTCGCGCAGGCCGCGGCGCGGACCGTGCTCAAGCCCGTGCAGCGCCTCGGCGACGCGGCGCGGCGGCTGGGCGAGGGCGAGCTGGACCACCGGCTGGCCGTGTCGGGCACGGACGAACTCGCGGACCTGTCGCACACCTTCAACAAGACGGCGGAGGCGCTGGAGAAGAAGGTCGCCGACATGAGCGCGCGCGAGGAGTCCAGCCGGCGCTTCGTCGCGGACATGTCGCACGAGCTGCGCACGCCGCTGACGGCGCTGACCGCGGTGGCGGAGGTGCTGGAGGAGGAGGTCGACCACCTCGATCCGATGATCGCGCCGGCGGTGGCGCTGGTCGTGAGCGAGACGCGGCGCCTCAACGACCTGGTGGAGAACCTGATGGAGGTCACCCGCTTCGACGCGGGGACGGCCCGGCTGGTGCTCGACGACGTGAACGTCGCCGACCAGGTCACCGCCTGCATCGACGCGCGGGCCTGGCTCGACGCGGTCGAACTCGACGCCGAGCGGGGCATCGTGGCGCGGCTCGACCCGCGCCGCCTCGACGTGATCCTCGCCAACCTGATCGGCAACGCGCTCAAGCACGGCGGCTCGCCGGTGCGGGTGTCGCTGGCGGTGGAGGGGGAGTGGCTGGTGATCGCGGTGCGCGACAACGGGCCGGGCATTCCCGAGGAGGTGCTGCCGCACGTCTTCGACCGGTTCTACAAGGCGAGCGCGTCGCGGCCGAAGTCGGACGGCAGCGGGCTCGGCCTGTCGATCGCCATGGAGAACGCGCACATCCACGGCGGCGACATCACCGCGGCCAACGGGGCGGGGGGCGGTGCGCTGTTCACGCTGCGGCTGCCCGTGGACGTGGGGAAGGTGACCGAGGATGACGAGGAGTAGGAGGGCGGCGGCGCGGGCGCCGCTGGGTCTGAGGGGTGTGGCGGGACTGAAGGGGCTGGCGGGCCTGGTGGTCCTGGCGGGCCTGGTGTCCGGGTGCGGCATCCGGGCGACGACCGTGCCGGTGGACGTGGGGCCGGCGCCGTCGCGGGTGTCGTGCGACACCCCGGACCAGCCGTCCGGGCAGGGCGGGGTGCAGGGCTTCCGGGCCTCGGTGGAACTGGTCTGCGGGTCTCAGCTGGTGGGGGTGGAGCGGATCGTCCCGGTGCCCGAGAAGCGGGTCGTACGGGATCCCGTGGCACTGGCCGCGCAGGCGCTGCTGGAGGCGCTGGAGAAGTCGCCCTCGGCCCAGGAACGGGACGCGGGCTTCAGCACCGGGGTGCCCTCGGGGCTGACGGCGGGCGCGCCGAGGCCGGGCGATCCGGCGGGCGCGGTGCGCCTGAGCCGCAAGCCGGAGGACCTGCCGCCGGTGGCGCTGTCGCAGATCGTCTGCACGCTGGCGGGCAACGAGGCGGTCTCGGCGGGCCCGGGGCCGGTGGTCCTGGGCGGTCCGGACGCGGACCCGCCGCGGGCGTGGGAGTGCACGGACGCGGTGCGCTCGCGACCGGAGTCGGTGCCGACGCTGGGCGAACTCGTACGCCCGTCACCCACCCCGTCCTGACCCGCCCGCGGGCCGGGGCGGACGGTGCGCCCGCCCGTACGAGCCCGGGCGCGCCCCCGCGACGGGGCGGGCCCGGGGGCTGGGGTACGCGCGACGACGGCCCCCGGAGCCTGGGGCTGCCGGGGGCCGTCGGATGTCGGGCGCGTCGAGAAGGTCAGATTCCTGCCGCCGCCGACAGGTCCTTCTTGACCGCGTCCAGGATCTCCTGGCCACGGGTGCGGGCCGCGGCGAGGCCGGAGGCGTCGGCGACCGGGACCACCACCTCCAGGTAGCACTTCAGCTTCGGCTCGGTGCCGGACGGGCGGACGATCACCCGGGCCTTGTAGTCGCCGTCCAGGTGGTAGCGCAGGCCGTCCGTGGGCGGCAGCGCCGCCGAACCGACGGACAGGTCCTCCGCCGAGACGACCCGCAGACCGGCGAGGGACACCGGGGGCTCCGCCCGCAGCGCGGCCATCGCCGAGGCGATCACCGACAGGTCCGAGACGCGGACCGACAGCTGGTCGGTGGCGTGCAAGCCGTGGGCCAGCGCCAGGTCGTCCAGCAGGTCCGTCAGGGTGCGGCCCTGCTCCTTCAGCTCCGAGGCCAGCTCCGCCACCAGCAGGGCGGCGGTGACGCCGTCCTTGTCGCGGACGCCCTCGGGGTCCACGCAGTAGCCGAGCGCCTCCTCGTAGCCGTAGCGCAGGCCCTCGACGCGGGCGATCCACTTGAAGCCCGTCAGGGTCTCCTCGTAGCCGACCCCCGCCGCCTCCGCGATCCGGCCCAGCAGGCTGGACGAGACGATCGACTCGGCGAAGACGCCCCGCGCGCCCTTGCGCACCAGGTGCGCCGCCAGCAGCGCGCCGACCTCGTCGCCGCGCAGCATCCGCCAGCCGGTGGCCGACGCGGCGTCCGAGACGGCCACCGCGCAGCGGTCGGCGTCCGGGTCGTTGGCGATCACGATGTCGGGGTTCACCCGGGCGGCCGTCGCGAAGGACAGGTCCATCGCACCCGGCTCCTCCGGGTTGGGGAACGCCACGGTCGGGAAGGCCGGGTCGGGCTCGGCCTGCTCGGCGACCAGGACCGGCTCCGGGAACCCGGCGCGGGCGAAGGCCGCCAGGACGACGTCCTTGCCGACGCCGTGCATGGCCGTGTAGACGGTCCGTACGCCGCGGGCGGACCCGGGGGTCAGCACGGCGTCCGTACGGGCCAGGTAGGCACCCAGGACCTCGTCGCCGAGGTCCTGCCAGCCGGACTCCGGGCGGGGGACCGAGGCGAGGGTGTCCACGCGGGCGATCTCCGCCGCGATCTCCACGTCCGCCGGGGACACGATCTGCGAGCCGTCGCCCAGGTAGACCTTGTAGCCGTTGTCCCGGGGCGGGTTGTGGCTCGCGGTCACCTCGACGCCGGCGACGGCGCCCAGGTGCCGTATGGCGTACGCCAGGACGGGCGTCGGCAGCGGGCGGGGCAGGACGGCCGCGCGCAGCCCGGCGCCGGTCATGACCGCCGCGGTGTCGCGGGCGAAGTCCGCCGACTTGTGGCGCGCGTCGTAGCCCACGACGACCAGGCCGCCGGCGTGGCCCTGGGCCTTCAGGTAGGCGGCGAGGCCCGCCGCCGCCCGGATGACCACGGCGCGGTTCATCCGCATCGGGCCCGCTCCCAGCTCGCCGCGCAGTCCGGCGGTGCCGAACTGGAGCGTGCCGGCGAAGCGGTCCGCGAGATCGGCCGTGTCGCCCGCGTCGAGGAGCGCGGCGAGCTCCGCCGCCGTCTCGGGGTCCGGGTCCTCCGCCAGCCAGGCCCGCGCCCGGGTGATCAGGTCGTCCTGTTCCTGCACTGCTTCCGCCTTACCTCTCGTACCTCTGGGACCCCTGCGGCCCTCTGCGGCCCCTGCGGCCTCTCGCGCGGTCGCTCAGATGCGCGCGAGGACCTGGGTCAGCAGCGTGCCCATGCGCGAGGCCGAGTCGCGGCCGGCCTGGAGCACCTCTTCGTGGTTGAGCGGCTCGCCCGACAGGCCCGCCGCCAGGTTGGTGACCAGGGAGATGCCCAGTACCTCGGCGCCGGCCTCGCGGGCGGCGATGGCCTCCAGCACGGTGGACATGCCGACGAGGTCGGCGCCCATCACGCGGATCATGTTGATCTCGGCCGGGGTCTCGTAGTGCGGGCCGGGGAACTGCACGTAGACGCCCTCTTCGAGGGTCTCGTCGATCTCCTTGCACATCGCGCGCAGGCGCGGCGAGTAGAGGTCGGTGAGGTCCACGAAGTTCGCGCCGACGATCGGCGAGGTGGCCGTGAGGTTCAGGTGGTCGCTGATCAGGACCGGCTGGCCGGGCTTCATGCCCTCGCGCAGACCGCCGCAGCCGTTGGTCAGCACGATGGTCTTGCAGCCGGCGGCGACCGCGGTGCGCACGCCGTGGGCGACGGCGGCGACGCCGCGGCCCTCGTAGTAGTGGGTCCGGCCGAGGAAGAGCAGCGCGCGCTTGTCGCCGATCTTGTACGAGCGGATCTTGCCGCCGTGGCCCTCGACGGCGGGGGGCGGGAAGCCGGGCAGCTCGGTGACCGGGAACTCGGCCTCGGGCGCGCCGAGCGCCTCTGCGGCGGGGGCCCAGCCGGAGCCCATCACGAGGGCGACATCGTGGGTCTCGGCGCCGGTCAGCTCGCGCAGACGGGCGGCTGCGGCGTCGGCGGCGGCGAAGGGGTCGGTAACAGATGCGTTCACGCGGACGAGCGTAACCGCTCAATCCCTACGCGCGTAGATGGCGCAGCTCACGGTGTTCGGATCGTTGCCTTGTCGTTTCCGCCGAATCGTCCCGGTCGCGCGGTGCGGGGGCCGGTACGGGGCGGGCGCCGGGCCGCGGGGCCGGGCCGCGGGGCTCAGCAGGGGCGCTTGCGCAGTTCCATCACGTAATCGTGCGGGGCGCCCGCGGACTCGGCGGCGTCGGCCAGCTCGCCCAGGTAGCGGGCGGAGGGCAGACCGCCCTCGTAACCGTTCAGGACGTACACCCAGGCCGCCTCCTCGCCGTCGAGGGTGTGCACCCGTACGCGCATCCGGCGGTAGATGTCGAGCCCGACGCCCTCCCAGCGGTCCATCGACTCCTCGTCGAGCGGCGCGATGTCGTAGAGGGCGACGAAGATCTGGTGGCGCGGGGCTTCCACGATCGTCGCGAGTGCGCCCTCCCAGCCCATCTGCTCGCCGCCGAACGTCAGCCGCCAGTCGTTGATCCAGCCCGTGCCGCGCAGCGGCGAATGGGGGGCGCGGCGCGTCATCAGCCGCGGGTCGAGGTTGCCGGCGTACGCGGCGTAGAGCGACATGGGGTCGAGGGTACGGGAGGGGCGGCGGTGGCCGCGTTCCCGGATGGAGGGACCGGGCGCGAAGCACCTTGATGCGTGCGGGACAATGGGGCACGGAATGCATCCCCCGGGGAGACCCCCCGGAACACCGGCCGGGGCGGCAGCCGACCGGGTAGACGTGAGGCGGACTTTTCGTGACCCGGATCGTGATCATCGGCGGCGGACCCGGCGGGTATGAGGCAGCCCTGGTGGGGGCCCAGCTCGGCGCGGAGGTGACCGTCGTCGACTGCGACGGTCTGGGCGGGGCGTCGGTCCTGACCGACTGCGTTCCCTCGAAGACGCTCATCGCGACGGCCGAGGTCATGACGACCTTCGACTCGTCGTACGAGGAGCTCGGCATCGTCGTCGCGGACGACACCCCGCACATCGAGCAGGCCGCGCGCGTCGTCGGCGTCGACCTCGGCAAGGTGAACCGGCGCGTCAAGCGCCTCGCGCTCGCCCAGTCGCACGACATCACCGCCTCCGTCACCCGCGCGGGCGCCCGCGTGCTGCGCGGCCGCGGCAAGCTCGGCGGCCCGCAGGGCATCGACGGCACCCGGGACGTCATCGTCACGGCCGCGGACGGCTCGGAGACGATCCTCACCGCCGACGCCGTTCTGATCGCGACCGGCGGACACCCCCGCGAGATCCCGGACGCGATGCCCGACGGCGAGCGCATCCTGAACTGGACCCAGGTCTACGACCTGGAGGAGCTCCCCGAGGAACTGATCGTGGTCGGCTCCGGCGTGACCGGCGCCGAGTTCGCCGGCGCGTACCAGGCCCTCGGCTCCCGGGTGACGCTCGTCTCCTCCCGCGACCGGGTGCTGCCGGGCGAGGACCCGGACGCCGCCGCCGTACTGGAGGACGTCTTCCGGCGCCGCGGCATGAACGTCGTCGGGCGCTCGCGCGCGGAGTCCGCGAAGCGGGTCGGCGACCGGGTCGAGGTCACCCTCTCCGACGGCCGGGTGCTGACCGGCACGCACTGCCTGATGGCGGTCGGCGCGATCCCGAACACCCGGAACATGAACCTGGAGGAGTCGGGCGTCCGCCTCAAGGACTCCGGGCACATCTGGACCGACAAGGTGTCCCGCACCTCGTCCCCCGGCGTGTACGCGGCCGGTGACGTCACCGGCGTCTTCGCCCTCGCCTCGGTCGCCGCCATGCAGGGCCGCATCGCGATGTACCACTTCCTCGGCGACGCGGTCGCCCCGCTGGACCTGAAGACGGTCTCCTCGAACGTGTTCACCGACCCCGAGATCGCCACCGTGGGCTACACCCAGGCGGACGTGGACTCCGGGAAGATCGACGCGCGGGTGGTGAAGCTGCCGCTGCTGCGCAACCCGCGCGCGAAGATGCAGGGCATCCGGGACGGCTTCGTGAAGATGTTCTGCCGCCCGGGCACGGGCATCGTGGTCGGCGGCGTGGTCGTCTCCCCGCGGGCGAGCGAGCTCATCCACCCGATCTCGATCGCGGTCGACAACAACCTGACGGTCGAGCAGATCGCAAACGCGTTCACCGTGTACCCCTCGCTGTCCGGTTCGATCGCCGAGGTGGCCCGCCAGCTCCACACCCGCAAGGCCGAAGGCAAGGCCTGATCCGCCCCAACCGCCCCAAGCCGTCATGGTGTTGGGGCGGTGGGTCGCCGTGTGGCCGTCCGTTCACCCAAGGCTCGGGCCGCGTATACCACTAGTCGCCCTGCCATACGGACAACTTCGGTATTCCGGCGCAAGGAGCTGAAAGCAGACGGTCGTTGGGGTTACTGTCAGTTTCGTGTTCGCTGCAGAACGTCGCCAATTGATCCTCGAAATGGTGCGGGCCAACGGAGCGGTATCGCTCCGGGAGCTCGCCCGCGTCGTCCAGACCTCCGAAGTGACCGTACGGCGGGACGTGCGGGCGCTGGAGGCAGAAGGACTCCTCGACCGCCGGCACGGCGGTGCGGTCTTGCCGGGTGGTTTCACGCGGGAGTCCGGCTTTCCGCAAAAGTCCCATCTCGCGACGGCGGAGAAGACCGCCATCGCCGATGTCGCGGCCTCCCTCGTGGAAGAGGGCGAGGCCATCGTCGTCGGCGCGGGCACCACGACCCAGGAGCTGGCCCGCCGGCTCGCCCGGGTGCCCGGTCTCACCGTGGTGACCAACTCCCTCCTGGTCGCCCAGGCCCTGGCCCATGCCAACCGGGTGGAGGTCGTCATGACCGGCGGCACCCTGCGCGGGTCCAACTACGCGCTGGTCGGCAGCGGTGCCGAGCAGTCCCTCCAGGGGCTGCGCGTCTCCCGGGCCTTCCTGAGCGGGAGCGGCCTGACCGCCGAACGCGGGCTGTCCACGTCCAACATGCTCAGCGCGAGCGTGGACCGGGCCCTCGTCCAGGCGGCGGCGGAGGTGGTCGTCCTGGCCGATCACACCAAACTCGGCACGGACACCATGTTCCAGACGGTGCCGACCGACGTCATGACCCGCCTCGTCACGGACGAGCCGCCGCCGCACGACGACCGCGCGGCGACCGAGCTCCAGGCCCTCGCCGACCAGGGCGTACAGATCACGGTGGCGGGATCGGCCCACCCGGGTACCGCCGGTGACCCGATGCAGGGCCGTCGGCCCCGCCGCGACTCCCCCCTCCCCGTCCAGCGCCGGGGCGCCCCGCCGTCGCAACTGCGCAGCGCGTCGGCCCTCCCGGACCCGGGCGACCGGGAGCGCGAACGCGCGAGGGTGGCGGACATGCGGCGGCGGTGACCCCGCCGGGGGCGGCACGGCGGTGACGGCTCGGTCGCGTCCCGCGGCGGCTCTCCGTACATGACATCGGCCCCCAGGACCCGAACGGGTCCTGGGGGCCGATGGCGTCTGACCTCTGACGTCTGGCGTCTGGCGAGGTCAGTCCTTGATTTCGCAGATGGTGGCGCCGGAGGTGAGGGAGGCGCCGACTTCGGCGGTGAGGCCGGTGATGGTGCCGGAGCGGTGT